>NZ_JASGSR010000027.1:0-86550 GCF_040446015.1 Bradyrhizobium sp. INPA03-11B | reverse complement strand
CGCGAGGGCGGGACTGGCCTCGGGGGCTCGGATTTGTGTATACGCCACAGGGGGCGGGGGTGGGTGGGGGTGGGGGTATCTCCACGAGTCGGATAGATGAAAGAGCCCCCGTGGGGAGAGAGCCCCCACCCGCATCGCATCTCCGATGCGATGCGACCTCCCCCGCAAGCGGGAGAGGTACACCGAGCAAGCGGACGTACGTTGGCCCCGGTTCACGCTCCTGCCGCAGCCAGGCTCTCCCTCAGCTGGCGCTTGATCACCTTGCCATTCGCGTTGCGCGGCAGTGGGTCTGAGGTCAGCGCCATGGTCTCCGGCACCTTGTAGTCCGACAGCCGCTCGGCGCACCAGGCGCGCAGGCTGTCCGCATTGACGTCATTGCGGGTCACGATCACGGCGTGTACGCGTTCGCCGAGCACCGGGCACGGTTTTGCGATGATCGCGCTCTCGACCACGGCCGGGTGGCCGGCCAGCACGGACTCGACCTCGGCGGAATAGATCTTCAGCCCGCCGCGGTTGATCATGTCCTTCTGGCGGTCGAACACGCGAACGAAGTTGTCGGCATCGATCGAACCGAGATCGCCGGAATGCCAGAACCCTGCGGTGAAGCTCTCGGCGGTTGCCTTCGGATTGTTCCAGTAACCCTTGATGACCGAGGCGCTGCGGATCCAGAGCTCGCCGATCTCGCCGCGCGGCACCTCGCGGCCGTCGGCGCCCATCACGACGATCTCGGCGCCGGGACACGGCAGGCCGACGCTGTCGATATGGGCGGCGGTCAATTCACCCGGCATCAAGGTCGACGGCGACGTTGTCTCGGTCGCGCCGTAGCAATTGGCGAGCCTCAGTCCGGGGATCTTGGCGTCGAGCTTTTCGATGGTCGCAACCGGCATCGGCGCGCCGCCGAAGCCGCCGATGCGCCAGCTCGACAGATCGTAGCTGTCGAAATCCGGCTGCATCAGGCAGAGATTGTACATCGCCGGCACCATCACCGTGTAGCTGACGCGTTCGCGCGCAGCGACCTTCAGATACTCCGACGCCTTGAACTCCGGCATGATGATCAGCGCGCCGGCGCAGCGGGCCATCGTGGTGACGTTGGCGACCGCGCCGGTGACGTGCGCGAGCGGCACCGCGGCGATCGAGCGATCGGCTTTCGTCAGCTTGAGGCAGGAGGCGAACACCATCGAGGAATGGATGATGTTGCAATGGGCGAGCATCGCGCCCTTCGGCCGGCCCGTCGTGCCCGAGGTGTAGAGGATCATCGCGGTGTCCTCTTCCCTCACCTCCGCCGGCGCCTGGGCCGGACCGTTGTCGCGCAATGCGGCGAATTGCGACGCGCTGTCGTCGCTGACCGGGATGCGATGCGTAAGGCCGGGAATATCGGCGGCGTCGGGGATGCGGTCGGCAAGCGTTGACTCGTGGACCAGGCACTTCGCGCCGCAATCGTTCAGCACATAGGCGATCTCGGGCTTCTGCTGGCGCGTCGAGAGCAGCACCGTCACCAGCCCGGCATGCGCGGCGGCGAACATCGTCAGCACGAATTCGGTGCGGTTGCCGAGCAGGATCGCAACGCGGTCGCCGGGCGCAAGGCCAAGCCTGGCGAAGCCTGCCGCGACCTTCGCCGATTGCTCGGCGACCTCGCGCCAGGAGAGGCGCGTCGCGCCGCAGACCAGCGCCTCGCCGTCGCCATTCTGCACAACCGCGTCCGCGATCATCGCCCACAGGCTGGCTGGCCGCTCGGCGAAAGCCGGCACGACGCGGTCGCCGAACCTGGGCTCGAGCCGCATCGGCGGCACTGCGTGTTGCGACCAGTCCATATCAGCCTCGTCAGCTCTTCTTCATTCCGTAGACATGCTCCGGCCCGGGGAAGGCGCGGCTCTTCACGTCGCGCGCATAGCCCGCGACCGCTTCCTCGATCGCCGGGCCGAGATTGCCGTAGCGGCGGACGAATTTCGGCGCGCGCGGCGACAGGCCGAGCATGTCTTCCAGCACCAGCACCTGGCCGTCGCAGGCAGCACTTGCGCCGATGCCGATCGTCGGCACGGCGATCGACTGCGTGATCTTGCGCGCCAAGGGCTCGGCGACCGCCTCGACCACGATCGAGAAGGCGCCGGCCTCCGCGATCGCCCTGGCGTCGTTCTCGATCGGCGCCCAGTTCTCCTCCTCGCGGCCCTGCGCACGGAACGAGCCCAGCGTGTTGATCGATTGCGGCGTCAGGCCGATATGACCCATCACCGGAATGCCGCGCTCCGACAGGAACGCGACCGTCTCCGCCATCCGCGCGCCACCCTCGAGCTTGACCGCGCCGCACAGCGTTTCCTTCATGATCCGCACCGCGGATTGGAACGCCTGCTCCTTCGCGCCTTCATAGGAGCCGAACGGCATGTCCACCACGACGAGCGCGGCCTGCGAGCCGCGCATGACAGCGCGGCCCTGCAGGATCATCATGTCGAGCGTGACCGGCACCGTGGTCTCGAAGCCGTGCATCACATTGCCGAGGGAATCGCCGACCAGGATGGCGTCGCAGTGCCGGTCGACCAGCGCGGCGGTGTGCGCGTGATACGACGTCAGCATCACGATCGGCTCGCCGTTCTTGCGGGCGCGGAGATCCGGCGCGGTCTTGCGCTTGATGGCGGATTGAACAGACATAGTCAGGCTCCCATGACAGGCACGCCGATCACGACCGGGTGGAACGCAAACGCAAGCGCCAGATAGACGATGACACCGACCGCGATCGCGATCAGGTCGTTGGTCGGGCCGCCGACCGGGATCGGCGGCGCGCCGGCATCACTGCGGCGCTTCAGCGAGATGCGGTCATAGACCGCCCAACCGAGAAACGAGCCGAACAGGATGATTGAGCCGAGGTCGCCATTGGCGAGCAGATGCGCGAACGCCCACAGCTTCACGCCCGCCAGCATCGGATGCTTCAGCGTGGTGTAGATGCGGCCGCGGATATAGGAGGCGACGACGAGAATGACGGCGGGCAGCATCAGCGCCACCGTGATGTGCTTGAGCGCGGTCGGCGGCGTCCAGACGTCGATCCAGCCGGTCGCGCGGTAGTGGCCGAAGCCCCAGATGATCAGCGCGAGGCCTGCGAACGACACCAGCGAATAGACGCCCTTGTACGCCCCCTCGCCCATCGCCTTGACCAAGCCGGCGCGCAGCTCGCGCAGGCTGGTCAGCACATGGATGCCGAGGAACAGCACGAGACCCAGGATCATGACGAGCAGTCCCACGATGTTCCTCCCTGATTGATTAATGCCTTCGCGTAACATCTTCGCCGGGCGGTACGCAATCCGTCACGCCCCTCACTCCGTCATTCCGGGATGGCTCGCAGGGCAGACCCGGAATCTCGAAATTGGTGAGCACGCAAGCCAATCTCGGGATTCCGGGTTCGATGCTTCGCATCGCCCCGGAATGACGTGTCATCATGGATTACCCGCCGGCTTGGCCAATTCGCGGTTGTCGACATAGCGGATCATGATGGGGCGGCCGGCGAGCGCGCCGCCCAGCCCGCCGGTGAATTTCAGCGGCAAGCAGGCGCCAAGCGAGGCATTGATCGCGTTGAGGTAGGTCGTGCGGGTGTCCGCCGGGATGCCCCGCGTCGAAAACGTCAGGCGCGGCGCGCCGATCATCTCGCCTGATCGCTTGAAGCTGAATCGCACCGACATCTGCATGCCCTCGCGCGCGTCGTCCGGAGGCGGCGGCGCCCAGCAGGCGCGCAGCGCCGCGAACAGATCGCCGATGGTATCGAGATCATGATCCGGCTTGCGATACTTCTCGGCCTGATCTTGTGGCGGCACGGTCAGGATCGTGAGCTGGAGATTTTCGCCGTACGGATAATCAATCTCGGGCAGGCACGGCCCGTGATTGAAGACGCTGCAATAGGACGGGATGCAAGGTCCGTTGTCGAGCACGCTGCAGGGCGTGTGTGCGAACGGCACCGGGTTCGTCTGGTGCCGCTGCCGCGCGCCTGCCGTGCCCGCGAAGGCAAGGGCCAGCACGGCAAAAGCGAGGCAGATGGCAACGCGTCGGAACATGCGGTTGGACCCGGGATGCGCTCCGGGGAAAATGGTACCGCAGCCGGAGCGGAGCAAGCGGGGCCGCGTTCAATTCCTTGCGCATTTCTCTCCACAACCTCGCCGTCATCGCCCGGCTCGACCGGGCGATCCAGTATTCCAGAGGCGGCGGTGATTGAACGGAGAAGCCGCGGCGTACTGGGTCACCCGGTCAAGCCGGGGGACGACACTGAGTGAGCGGCACGACGCCGCCTCTTCTCGTCCTCGCGCTTGTCGTACTGAAATCTAGGTCCGGCCGGTTCGTGCTCCCTTGATGCCGGCGAGGATGAGGTCGATGCCGGCGAGATAATCGACACGATCGTCGTGATCCCGCATCGCGCCGGCCACGCTGCGTGCAAACGGATAGTCGCTTGCATCGAGCGCGGTCCAGTCGTTCGCCACCGCATCCAGGAAGCTCGATCGGTCGAGGTCGTGCGTCCGCGCGAACTGCGCGTTGGCTGCGTTCTGCCCGCCGACGCCAAGGATGTAGTTCAGCAGGACCGAGACGATCGTCCACTGCGCATCGGCAGGTACGCCAAGCGCGCGAACCTGCTGGCCGACGCACTCCAGAACGCGCACGGTCGGCAACTGCCCGGCTGCACGGATCAACGCGGTCCCGACCCAGGGATGCGCCTCCATCGCGTCGAACATGCCGAGCGCAAGGGCGCGAATGGTGGCCTTCGGCGATCCGCTGACCACATGCGCATCCACCATGCGCGCAACAATGGCGTCGCAGGCGGCGACCAGCAAATCGCTCTTGTTGGCGATATGCCAGTAGATCGCGCCGGGACCGGTCGCGAGCCGTTCGGATAAGGCACGGAATGTCAGCCCGTCCTCGCCGCTCTCGTCCAGCAGTTCGATCGAAGCTTCGATGATGCGATCCCGCGACAGCGAGTCCTCGCGTCGCTGGCTGCTGCGCGCTTTCTTGACCATGCCGGATCTTGACACAACTGGAACGGCATTCCAAGTATATGGAACGTCGTTCCATAAGCCACGACAGAGCTTCCGAGCCTGAAGGAATCCGCATGAAATCTCCTGTCGCGATCGTCGGTGCCGGCCTCGGCGGGCTGACCCTTGCCCGCGTCCTCCACCTCCACGGGATCGCAACGACCGTCTACGAAGCGGAAGCGTCCGCGGAGGCGCGAACGCAGGGCGGCATGCTCGATATCCACGATCACAACGGGCAAATCGCGCTCAAGGCCGCCGGACTGTTTGACGAATTCGTCGCGCTCGTACACCCCGGGGGCCAGGAGATGCGCGCGCTCGACCTCCAGGGCAACGTCCTGCTGCATCATCCGGACGACGGCACCGGCGGGCGCCCGGAGGTACCTCGCGGAGAGTTGCGCCGGATCCTGCTCGACTCGCTTCCGGCAGGCACGGTGCGCTGGGGAAAGAAGCTGGCCGCGGCCGCTGCGCTCGGCGAGGGCCGACATTTGCTGACCTTTGCCGACGGCACAACTGTGACGACCGACCTTCTCGTCGGGGCCGACGGCGCCTGGTCGAAAGTTCGGCCGCTCCTGTCCGGAGCGAGGCCGGCCTATGTCGGCACCACGTTCGTTGAGACATATCTGTTCGAGGCCGATGTCAACCACCAGCCGAGCGCTGAAGCGGTCGGGGGCGGCTCGATGTTCGCACTGGCACCGGGTAAAGGCATCGCCGCGCATCGCGAACCCAATGGCGTGCTGCACACCTACGTTGTGCTGAACAAGCCGGAGGATTGGGCGTCCCGCCTCGACTTCTCCAACCCCGCGACGGCGCTGGCCCACGTCGCCGCCGAGTTCGATGGCTGGGCTCCGGCGCTGACCGCGCTCATCACTGACGGCGAGACCGCCCCCGTGCTTCGTCCCATCCATGCGCTTCCGGTCGATCACAGGTGGGATCGCATGCCCGGTGTGACGCTGCTCGGCGATGCCGCGCATCTGATGGCGCCATCAGGTGAAGGGGCCAACCTCGCAATGTATGACGGCGCCGAACTCGCGGCCGCGATCGTCGCTAACCCAAATGACGTCGAGGCTGCTCTCGCCGCCTATGAGAAGGACCTGTTTCCCCGCAGCGCGGCCGAGGCGGCTGCGGCGGAGGAGTTGCTTGAGGTGTGCTACGGCGACAACGCACCGCAGAGCCTGATCGATTTTTTCGGCAGACACCTGTCCGTCGAGAACCACGCAGAGTAGCGGAGAAGCCGCTGCTGCCACCAAGCATTCGCTGTCGTCCCCGGCTCGCCGCCTCCGCTAAAGCTTCGGCGCGCCGAGGACTCATGGCCTCGTCGAAGCCTTGGCGTAGACGGGACCGGGGGACCCAGTACGCCGCGGCTTCTCCGCTACTCACTGCTGCCTCTGGAATACTGGATCGCCCGGTCGAGCCGGGCGATGACGGCGGAGGGTGAGACGCGAGCGCCGAGGCCGCACTACGCCTTCTTCTTCACGTCCTTGACGTTGGAGAAGGTGATGCCCTCGGCGCGCTCGCGGGTGTAGCCGAGATAGAACTCGTTCTTGGCCATGAACACCGGATCGCCGTCGACGTCGTCCGCGATGCCGGAATTGTTGGCGGAGATGAAAGCGTCCAGCGCCTTGCGGTCGTCGGAAGAGATCCAGCGCGCCAGCGAGAACTCGGAGACCTCGAACTCGACCGGCAGCGAGTATTCGGCATCGAGCCGCGCCTTCAGCACGTCGAGCTGCAGCGGGCCGACCACGCCGACCAGCGCCGGCGCGCCGTCGCGCGGGCGGAACACCTGCACGACGCCCTCCTCCGACATCTGCTGCAAGGCTTCCTTCAGCTTCTTCGCCTTCATCGCATCGGTGAGGCGGACGCGGCGGACGATTTCCGGCGCAAAGCTCGGCACGCCGACGAAGGTCAGATCCTCGCCCTCGGTCAGGGTGTCGCCGATCCTGAGCGTACCGTGATTGGGAATGCCGACGACGTCGCCGGCGAAGGCCTCGTCCGCCACCGAGCGGTCTTGCGCGAAGAAGAATTGCGGGCTCGACAGGCTCATGTTCTTGCCGGTGCGGACCAGCTTTGCCTTCATGCCGCGGCTGAGCTTGCCCGAGCACAGCCGGGCGAAGGCGATGCGGTCGCGGTGGTTCGGATCCATGTTGGCCTGGATCTTGAACACGAATGCGCTCATCCGCGGCTCTGATGCCTCGACCTTGCGCAGATCGGAATCCTGCGCGCGCGGCGCCGGCGCGAACTTGCCGAGACCTTCGAGCAGATCGCCGACGCCGAAATTGCGCAGCGCGCTGCCGAAATAGACCGGCGTCAGATGGCCCTCGCGGAACGCGGCGAGCTCGAACGGCTTGCACGCTTCCGAGGCCAGCGCGAGCTCGTCGTTGACCTCGGCGACGTCGAGATTGGGGTTGCGCTTGCCGAGATCGGCGATGTCGATCTGTTCGGTGGCGCCGGTCTTGGCGCCGCCGCCCTCGAGCAGCCGCACGCCGCCATTGACGACGTCATAGGTGCCGAGGAAGTCGCGGCCGCGGCCGACCGGCCAGGTCATCGGCGTGGTGTCGAGCGCCAGCGTCTTCTCGATCTCATCAAGCAGCTCGAACGTGTCGCGGCTCTCGCGGTCCATCTTGTTGATGAAGGTGATGATCGGGATGTCGCGCAGGCGGCACACCTCGAACAGTTTTCGCGTGCGGGCCTCGATGCCCTTCGCGGCGTCGATCACCATGACGGCGGAGTCGACCGCGGTCAGCGTGCGATAGGTGTCTTCCGAAAAGTCCTCGTGGCCCGGCGTGTCCAGCAGGTTGAACACGAGCTCATTGAACTCGAAGGTCATCACCGAGGTGACGACCGAGATGCCGCGCTCGCGCTCGATCTTCATCCAGTCCGAGCGCGTGTTGCGCCGCTCGCCCTTGGCCTTGACCTGTCCCGCAAGGTTGATGGCGCCGCCGAACAGCAGCAGCTTTTCCGTCAGCGTGGTCTTGCCGGCGTCCGGGTGCGAGATGATCGCAAAGGTGCGCCGGCGCGCCACTTCTTCTGAAAGCGGCGAGCGGGACGGCGATTCGGCTGAAACTGAGATGTCGGACATGGCGGGGCATTTGGCAGGGAAAACGGGCGCAATCAAGGGCGTTTTGTCGCAATGCGGCGTGGCCGCACCACCCCCATATAGGCACGGGAAGGACGTCCTTCTCCTCACCATGCCACCCGCGGGGACGACCCTGCCTTATCTGGAGGGTTCGTGATGGCTTGGGCCATTCTGTTCACCGCTGGCCTGCTCGAGATCGGCTGGGCGATCGGGCTGAAATACACCGAGGGCTTCTCGCGGCTGGTGCCGTCGGTGCTGACGCTCGCCGCGATGGCCGGCAGCATCATCCTGCTCGGCCTCGCGCTGAAGACATTGCCGATTGGAACCGCCTACGCGGTCTGGACCGGGATCGGCGCGGTCGGCACCGCGGCGCTCGGCATCATCCTGCTCGGCGAACCCGCGACCGCGATGCGGCTTGCCAGCATCGGGCTGATCGTGTCCGGCATCGTCGGGCTCAAGCTCGTCGGCTAATCACTCCTTTTTTGGACGCGTTTTCTTAACGCGAACCGGCTTCCACTTCGCTCGAAAACGCTATTTCAATATCTGCACCGCCCAATAGGTCGCGGCGGCGACCGCGGCCGACGCCGGGATCGTGATCACCCAGGCATAGACGATCGAGCTCGCCACATTCCAGCGCACGGCGGAGAGCCGCCGCGCGGCGCCGACGCCGACGATGGCGCCGGTGATGGTATGGGTGGTCGATACGGGAACTCCGAGATAGGTCGCCAGGAACAGCGTCACGGCGCCGCCGGTCTCGGCGCAGAACCCCTGCATCGGCGTGAGCTTGGTGATCCGCAGCCCCATGGTGCGGACGATCCGCCAGCCCCCCATCAGCGTGCCCAGCGCCATCGCGCTCTGGCAGGCCAGCACGACCCAGAACGGGATCTCGAAGGTGTCGCCGAGATGGCCCTGCGAGTAGAGCAGCACGCCGATGATGCCCATGGTCTTCTGCGCGTCGTTGCCGCCATGCCCGAGCGAATAGAGCGAGGCCGAGGCGAACTGCAGGATACGGAAGGCGCGATCGACCGCGAACGGCGTCGAGCGCACCGAGAGCCAGGACACAATCGCAACCAGCACCAGCGCCAGCAGGAAGCCGACCAGCGGCGACAGCACGATCGCGAGCAAGGTCTTGGTGAGCCCGCTCCACACCGCCGCCGAAATGCCCGCCTTCGCCATGCCGGCGCCGACCAGGCCGCCGATCAGCGCGTGCGAGCTCGATGACGGAATCCCCAGCGCCCAGGTGATCACGTTCCAGACGATCGCGCCGACCAGCGCGGCGAAGATCACGGTGGCGTCCACCACAGCAGGATCGATGATCCCGGTGCCGATGGTGTTGGCGACGTGCAGGCCGAACACCGCGAAGGCGACGAAGTTGAAAAAGGCCGCCCAGAACACCGCGTATTGCGGCCGCAGCACGCGGGTCGAGACGATGGTCGCGATCGAGTTGGCGGCATCGTGCAGGCCGTTCAGGAAGTCGAACAGCAGCGCGACCGCGATCAGGATGGTGAGAACCGGAAGGCCCAGCGTGGCGTCCACGTGATGCCCCGCCCTAAACCTGTTCAATCACGATCGAATTGATCTCGTTGGCGACGTCGTCGAAGCGGTCGGCCACCTTCTCGAGGTGATCGTAGATCTCCGCGCCGACGATGAAGTCCATCGTGTTGGCGTCGCGGTGCTTCAGGAACAGCTCCTTGAGCCCGATGTCCTGGAGATCGTCGACCCGGCCCTCGAGCTTGGTCAGCTCTTCGGTGATCTGGGTCAGCATCGAGACGTTCTGGCCGATCGCCTGCAGCAGGGGCAGCGCGCGGCCCACCAGATTGGCGCATTCGACGATCAGGCCGCCCATCTCGCGCATCGGCGGCTCGAACTCGCGCACCTCGAACAGCATCACCGCCTTTGCGGTCGCCTGCATCTGGTCGACCGCGTCGTCCATCGACGTGATCAGGTTCTTGATGTCGCCGCGGTCGAACGGAGTGATGAAGGTGCGGCGAACCGCGGTCAGCACCTCGCGGGTGACGCTATCGGCGTCGTTCTCGAACTGATTGACGCGCTGGCAGAAGACCGGGGTCTCCTCCCCGCCCCTGAGCATGTCCTGCAGCGCCTTCGCGCACTGCACGGAGGTCTGGGCGTGGCGGGCGAACAGCTCGAAAAATCGCTCTTCCTTGGGCAGAAAGGCGCGAAACCAGCGCAGCATGTCTCAGTTCCATCATTCCGGGACAGCCCTTTTAGCGACTGTCACAGAACTGTCATAGAGCATCTGGCGGGGAAAACACCTGACACGACCGCCCGAACGGGCGGTCGTCCACCGCTATGTCGGCTGAGAATGCTGATCCCTGCCCTACAGCGACCGCCGCAGCAGGTGAGCCAGCTCACCGACCAGGCCGCGCCGGAACAGCAGCACGCAAGACACGAAGATCACGCCCTGGATCACCGTCACCCACTGGCCGAAACCGGCGAGATATTGCTGCATGGCGATGATCACGAATGCGCCGACCACCGGGCCGAAGATGGTGCCGAGGCCGCCGACCAGCGTCATCAGCACGATTTCACCGGACATCGACCAGTGCACGTCGGTCAGCGAGGCGTTCTGCGCCACGAACACCTTCAGCGAGCCGGCAAAGCCCGCCAGCGTGCCCGACAGGATGAAGGCCAGCAGCTTGTACTGGTCGGTCTTGTAGCCGAGCGAGATCGCGCGCGGCTCGTTCTCGCGGATCGACTTCAGCACCTCGCCGAACGGCGAGTTGATGGTGCGGTAGATCAAGAGGAAGCCGGCGAGGAAGCCGACCAGGACGACGTAATAGAGCACCAACGGCTTCGAGAGATCGAAGATCCCGAGCAGATGGCCCTGCGGGATGCCCTGGATGCCGTCCTCGCCGTGGGTGAACGGCGCCTGCAGATAGAGGAAGTAGAGCAGCTGCGACAGTGCCAGCGTGATCATCGAGAAGTAGATGCCCTGCCGCTTGATCGAGATGTAGCCGGTGGCGAGGCCGAGCAAGGCCGCCGCGGCGGTGCCGACCACGATGCCGAGCTCCGGCGGCAGCCCCCACACCTTCAGCGCATGCGCCGAGACGTAGCCGGCGGTGCCGAGGAACATGGCGTGGCCGAACGACAGCAGGCCGCCATAGCCGATCAGAAGATTGAAGGCGCAGGCGAGCAGCGCAAAGCACAGCGCCTGCATCACGAAGAAGGGATAAATCCCCGTGAACGGCACCACCGCCAGCAGCACGGCCATCACGGCGAATACGATCATCTCGTCGCGCATCGCGCGCGGCGTCATCGGAAGTGTATCGTCGGTCAATGCTGACATATCAGGCCGCCCGTCCCGTCAGTCCCGTTGGCTTCACCAGCAACACCACCACCATCAGGACAAACACCACGGTGTTGGAGGCTTCGGGATAAAAATACTTGGTCAGTCCCTCGATCACCCCGAGCGCGAAGCCGGTGATGATCGAGCCCATGATCGAGCCCATGCCGCCGATCACGACCACCGCGAACACCACGATGATGAGATCGGCGCCCATCAGCGGGCGGACCTGGTTGATCGGCGCCGACAGCACGCCGGCGAGCGCGGCAAGGCCGACGCCGAGACCGTAGGTCAGCGTGATCATGCGCGGCACGTTGATGCCGAAGGCGCGCACCAGCGTCGGATTCTCGGTCGCGGCGCGCAAGTAAGCGCCGAGTTGCGTCTTCTCGATCAGGAACCAGGTGGCAAGGCACACCACGAGGGAGAAGATGACGACCCAGCCGCGATAGACGGGTAAGAACATGAAGCCGAGGTTGACGCCGCCCTTGAGCTGATCCGGGATCGAGTAAGGCAGGCCGGAGGAGCCGAAATAGTTCTGGAACACGCCCTGCACGATCAGCGCGATGCCGAACGTCAGCAGCAGTCCATAGAGATGGTCGAGCCCGGCCAGCCATTGCAGCATGGTCCGTTCGAGGATCATGCCGAAGATGCCGACCACGACGGGGGCGATGAGCAGCGCCCACCAGTAGTTGATGCCGCCCAGATTGAGCAGGAAATACGCCACGAAGGCGCCCATCATGTAGAGCGCGCCATGCGCGAAATTGATGATGTTGAGCATGCCGAAGATGACGGCGAGCCCCAGACTGAGCAGCGCGTAGAACGAGCCGTTGATCAGTCCCACCAGAAGCTGTGCGTAGAGAGCCTGCATCGAATGAGCTTTCGCTAGATAGATGAAGCCCGCCGGTCACGCGCGCGGCCGGCGGGCATGATCGTCACTTCTTCAGAAGCGCGCAGGTGCTCTTGTCGAGCGGCGTGAAGGCCTGGTTGCCCGGCACGGTGCCGACCAGCTTGTAGAAGTCCCACGGTCCCTTGGACTCCGAGGGCTTCTTCACCTCGAACAGATAGGCGTCGTGGGTGACGCGGCCGTTGGCCTCGACCTCGCCCTTGCCGAACAGCGGATCGTCGGTCGGGATCGTCTTCATCTTCGCGACCACCTTGGCGCCGTCATGCGGATTGCCGCCGAGCGCTTCCAGCGCCTTGAAGTAATGCATCAGCCCCGCATAGACGCCGGCCTGCACCATGGTCGGGGGCGCGCTGTTCTTCATCCGCGCGGAAAAGCGCTTGGAGAACGCCCGGGTGTTGTCGTTGAGGTCCCAGTAGAAGGTCTCGGTGAAGTTCAGGCCCTGCGCGGTCTCAAGGCCAATCGCCTTGACGTCGGTGAGGAACAGCAAGAGCGCGGCGAGCTTCTGGCCACCCTTGACGATGCCGAACTCGGCCGCCTGCTTGATCGAGTTGGTGGTGTCGCCGCCGGCATTGGCGAGACCGATGATCTTGGCCTTGGAGGCCTGCGCCTGCAGCAGGAAGGAGGAGAAGTCCGCGGTGTTGAGCGGATGCTTGACGCCGCCGACCACCTTGCCGCCGTTGGCGGTGACAACCGCGGTGGTATCGCGCTCCAGCGCCGCGCCGAACGCGTAGTCCGCGGTCAGGAAGAACCAGGTGTCCCCGCCCGCCTTCACCAGCGCCTGGCCGGTGGCGTGAGCGAGCATGTAGGTGTCGTAGGTCCAGTGCACCGTGTTCGGTGAGCACTGCGCGTTGGTGAGGTCCGAGGTCGCCGCACCCGAATTGATGTAGACGCCGTTCTTCTCCTTGACGACGTTGTTGACCGCGAGCGCGACGCCGGAATTCGGCACGTCGACGACGGTGTCGACCTTGTCGACATCGAACCACTGGCGGGCGATGGTGGTGCCGATATCGGGCTTGTTCTGGTGATCGCCGGAGATCAGGTCGATGGTCCAGCCCTTGGCCTTGAGGCCGGAATCCTCGATCGCCATCTGGGCCGCCAGCGTCGAGCCGGGACCGGCGAGATCCGCGTAGAGGCCGGACTGATCCGACAACACGCCGATCTTGACGACCTTGTCGTCGGCGGAGGCAATGCTCGCGACGCTGAGCGCGATCGCGGTGCCGAGCAGAAGCGCAGAAATCGTGTTCTTCATGGGGATTCCCTCAGTTCTTAAATTTTCTGGCTCGGGCGACGTCAGACGCCGAGATAGGTATGAAGCTTGTCCATATTGGCCGACAGCTCCGAATTCGCGAAGCCGTCGATCACCTTGCCGTGCTCGACGATGTAGTAGCGGTCGGCAACGGTCGAGGCGAAACGGAAATTCTGCTCGACCAACAGGATCGTGAAGCCCTGCGACTTCAGGCGCGCAATGGTGTGACCGATCTGCTGAATGATGACCGGCGCCAACCCTTCGGTCGGCTCGTCCAGCATCAAGAAGCGCGCACCGGTGCGCAGGATGCGGGCGATCGCCAGCATCTGCTGCTCGCCGCCCGAGAGCTTGGTGCCCTGGCTGGTGAGACGTTCCTTCAGGTTCGGAAACAGCGTGAAGATCTGGTCGAGCGGCAGGCCGCCGGGACGCACCACCGGCGGCAGCAGCAGATTCTCGCGCACGTCGAGACTGGAGAAGATGCCGCGCTCCTCGGGGCAGAACGCGATGCCGAGCCGCGCGATCTTGTCCGAGGTGGCGCGGATGATCTCCTTGTTGTCGAAGCGGATCGAGCCGGAGCGCTTGCCGATCACGCCCATGATCGACTTCAGCGTCGTGGTCTTGCCGGCGCCGTTGCGGCCGAGCAGCGTCACCACCTCGCCTGCTTTCACGTTGAAATTGATGCCATGAAGAATGTGCGATTCGCCGTACCAGGCCTGCAGGTCGTTGACCGTCAGCACCTCGGCGCCGGCCGCAGCCACGGGCCTCTCCGCCAGTTTTGCCTCAGCCATGACCCGCTCCCAGATAGGCTTCCTTCACGCGCTCGTCCTTGGAGAGGTCGGCGTAGTTGCCCTCCGCCAGCACCTGCCCGCGCGTCAGCACGGTGATGATGTCGGAGAGGTTGGCCACCACCGAGAGGTTATGCTCGACCATCAGGATGGTGTATTTGGCCGAGATCCGCTTGATCAGCGCCGCGATCTTGTCGATGTCCTCGTGGCCCATGCCGGCCATCGGCTCGTCGAGCAGCATCATCTCGGGGTCGAGCGCGAGCGTCGTTGCAATTTCAAGTGCGCGCTTGCGGCCGTACGGCATCTCGACCGCCGGCGTGTTGGCGAATTCGCTCAAGCCGACGTCGTTGAGCAGTTCATGGGCGCGCGGATTGAAGCGGTCGAGCACGCTCTTCGAACGCCAGAAATCGAATGACGAACCGTGCTGGCGCTGCAGCGCGACGCGCACGTTCTCAAGCGCGGTCAGATGCGGAAATACCGCCGAAATCTGGAACGAGCGGACCAGCCCGAGCCGCGCCACGTCGGCCGGCGGCATCGCGGTGATGTCCTGGCCTTTGTAGCGAATCTGCCCGCCGGTCGGCTTCAGGAATTTGGTCAGCAGATTGAAACAGGTCGTCTTGCCGGCGCCGTTCGGCCCGATCAACGCATGGATACTGCCGCGACGCACCTTGAGCGCGACGTCGCGAACGGCGAAGAAACCCGCGAATTCCTTGGTCAATCCGCTGGTTTCGAGAATGAACTCATCGGCCAAATAGATTCCCCCATACGCCATCGCCGCGAAGCCCGTCGCCCGCGTGGCCAGCTTTTTTCATGTCCGACAGGTTGTCCGTACGTCTTGGAAACCGTCCGGGGGCCTGTCGCCTCCGGGCCGGAATATGCCGTCATCTGCGGCGGTTACGCAAGGTGGAAAGCTGTGCAGTGCAGTATCGGAACGACCGGTTCCGGTTGATCCTTAGTCGAATGGTATTTGAACGCGCTTTGCGCCTCGGAAAGTCGCCATTAAGGCTGTTTTGCTCCGGACATTCCCTTTCATAGAATATTTCCGCCTCTCGCCGAAACTCCCGGCCATTGCATGATGAACGGCTAGAGCCTTGCATTTCGAAAGCACCAATTCCTCGGTCGTCAAATCGATCCGCCGTCGTGATGTCCTGAACACGTGGCTGCGGCTTTATGCCCGCGGCCAAACCATCCCGCACTTCGGCTAGCCGATGCAATTCAAGAGTGCCGATCCATCGGTGGTCAAATCGATCACGCAGCGGGTGCTGCTGAACGCCTGGCTGCGCGCGCTGCGCACGCCTGACGCGCTTCCTCTGCTGTGCGACTTCCACACCGAAGGCAGCGCCGACGAGCGCGCCGACATGATGGGCTTTGACGTGGTCGGCAATGGCGAAGACGCGCGCTTCCTGATCACGCAGGAAGGCGCACGGCTGACCACGGCCTACGGCAACGAGCACGTCGACCCGCGGCTGCGCACCAACCGTTATCTCGATGATGCGATCGGCCCGGAGCGCTACGCCGGCGTGATCCTGTCCTATCGCGCCTGCCTGGCGCGCAAGCGTCCGACCTACACCGTTGCGGAGGTCACGGACGCCGACGGCAAGGACGTGTCCTATGAACGCCTGCTGCTGCCGTTCGGACGCGGCGATACCGTCGAGCACATCGTCGGCTCGTACAAGGCGATCAGCATCGAGGGCGGCTTCCGGCTGCACAATCTGATGGGCGTCAAGGCAAAGGCCGTCCCGGTGGTCACCATCAGGGCGGTGATCGACCGCAGGTACGTGCCGATGGAGCAACCGGCGAGCCAGGATTCGGTCGACCTGATCTAGGGCGTACTCATCAATCCGCCGGCTCTACCTCCTAAAACCGGACATCGCCCGGGTGTGACCACGGCATGTCGGTTTTTGGCCAGGAGCGGAAATTCACCACGACGCAACTCTCGCGTTCAAACCGTTCGAACGCTCGGTCTAAACTGTGTCAAGGCAACACCAGAGATCGCCAGCAGCGCACCAACAATCAACTTCGGAGTCATCGGCTCGCCAAGGAACAATGCGCTCGACATCAAGGCGAACACCGGCAGGAGCAGACCGAAGGGGGCGACGCGCGCCATGGAGCAGCGAGCGATCAGCCAGAACCAAAGGCCAAATCCGACAATTCCTCCGATGAAAATTGTGTAGGCGAGTGCCAGCCACCCCCGTTCATCCGCAGCAACGAGGCTCGGCAGTTGTCCATATTCAAGGAGCAACGACATCAACATGACCTGCGGCACCGTGAACAGCGACGACCAACCCATCAACATCAAGGGGTCAAAAGGACCGTAGCGTTTCGTCAGGACGTTCGATACCGCGAATGCGAAGGCAGCTCCGACCACCAGCAGCAGTGGCAACCCGTTTGCCGACAGGCCGGGCTCCGCTCTCAACACAAAGACGCCGGCGAATGCAAGCACCACCCCGAACAAAGTAGTGAGAGACGGCCTCTCCGCCAGCAGCGGCCAAGCCAACAGGACCGTGAAGGGCGTGGAGAGTAAATATGCAACAGCCGTCATGCTTCCCGAGCCGAGCCCAAGACCCACGTAGAAGAGCCCGAAGTTCAACCCACCGAGAAAAAACGAGATAGCTGCGATAGGACGCAACTGTTCACGCGTGGGCTTTTTGACCAACGGAATAAGCAGAAGCGCAGTGGCCAGGAAACGCAGCGCCAGGAAAAAGAACGGCGGAAACTCCGTAATGCCCATTTTGATGATCACGAACTGATAACCCCAGAGCAAGGGAACAGCCACCGCGCAAACCATCTGGATCGCAGACATCGTATTCTCCTTTAACGACCGATCGGTCCAGATATCGGCGAGCCGATTGTGAGAACGGGCCCTGGACTGGTTACCTGATGAAACGATCGAGCAGAGCGTCGGCGGCGGCGTGCGTGATGGCTCCCGTGGACGCCGTTTTGCTGATGACTCGCAGCCCCTCAACGAAACAGACGAGAATGCGGGCAACATTTGCAGGGTCGAGACCATCGGCCAGCTTGCCCGCTGCCTTCGCACGGGAAAGCGCATCCGCCACCCGCGCCTCCATGACTTTGAAGAAATTCGCGATGCGACGATTAACCTCAGCGTCACGCCCGGCCAGTTCCATGGCTGTGGCGATCACCAGACATCCGCGTCGACCATGGGCACCGCTCGTGCGGTCAACATATCCATCAAGGTAGGCCCGCAGGCCGCCTACCGGGTCCTTGCGAGGGTCAAGCTCGATATTCAACCGTGTCACGGCATCATCGATGTAACGATCGAGCGCGCGCAGGAAGAGCGAATGCTTGTCGCCGAAAGCCGCGTAAAGGCTACCACGCGAGAGCTTCGTCGCACGAAGAAGGTCTGGCAGCGCCGTCGCATGATAGCCGCGCGACCAGAACACGCCCATCGCGCGTTCGACGGCAGCGTCCTCATCGAAACTCCGCGGGCGACCGCGGGGCAACGGCACAGAGGTTCGGTTGCTCATCAAAGAAATATAGACCAACCGGTCTTTAAATCAAGCGGCCGCGATGGGTCATTTTCGACCGATTTCAACGTGGATCGCGATATCAGCCTATTCTGCGCAAGCGGACATCGGACCGCCGGCGCTTATGAGTATGCCCTAGCTCGCGCCGAACGCGTCAGCCCTTCTTGCGCGCCTTCGCCGGCACTTCCTTGGCGTAGATGTCCGGCTTGAAGCCGACCACGCGCTTCGGTCCGAGGTCGAGCACCGGACGTTTGATCATCGACGGCTGCTCGGCCATCAGCGCCAGCGCCTTGCGCTCGTTCAAGCCTTCCTTGTCGGCATCGGGCAGCTTCTTGAAGGTGGTGCCGGCGCGGTTGAGCAGCGTCTCCCAGCCGACCTCCTCGCTCCACTGCTTGAGCTTGTCCTTGGCGATGCCGGCGATCTTGTAGTCGTGGAAGTCGTAGGCGACGCCGTGATCGTCGAGCCAGCTGCGCGCCTTCTTCATGGTGTCGCAGTTCTTGATGCCGTAGATGGTGATGGTCAAAGCCGTTCCCCGCATGCGATTGCTGCGGGGAAACTAGCCTCGCAGCAATCGCAGCGCCAGATCGGAGCTATCAGGTCTCCACATCGATATTGCCGGTGCTCAGCGCGCGTAGTGCGTGAAGACGAAATCGTGATCGCTGGCGTGGGCCTCGTGACAGGCGAAACACGTCTCGTGCTGGGCAGCGTCGACCGGCTTGCCGTCGATGAAGCGGCCAAAGCCCCAGCCGCCGGTCGCGGCATATTTGGCGCTGTCCTTGACCATGACCTGGACCGTGGTCGCCGGTCCCGTGATGAAGGCGCCGTTGAGGCCTGCAACCGGCTTGCGCTTCCATGCCAGCTTGATCAGCACGGTGCCGTCGGGGAAGCGCGCGGCGCCGTCCTGATAGGCCTTCACGGCGGTCGCGTTGCCGAGCACGCTGCGCAGCTCGTCGAGCCCGGTCTCCTCGCCGACCGCGATCAGTTTCCAGTCGCGATAGCCTTGCGGAATTTTCACGCCGAAGATCGGCGATGCCAGCGCGTTGTCGTCGGCATGCCCGACGGCAAACGGCAATGACGCGCTGATGCAGGCTGCCGCGATCGCGGCAGCTGCCCATTTCAAAACTTGATTCATGATGCGTTATCCGCGCCCGCCTAAAGCGGGATGAGTTTTGGTTGAATCGGTTTGATCCGGTCTCGGTTCACCTCTCCCCGTTGGGGAGAGGTCGGATTGCGCCTGGCGATGCGAAGCATCGTCCAGTGCAATCCGGGTGAGGGCTCTTGCTCTCTCGATAGACCATAACCCCTCACCCGATTTGCTGCGCAAATCGACCTCTCCCAAGGGAGAGGTGAACTTTCGACGCCATTCCAGCTCGGCCTAATCTCATCCGGCTCAGACCTTGCTGACGTCGATGATGGCCTGGACGAAGGCCTGCGGCGCTTCCTGCGGCAGGTTGTGGCCGATGCCGCCGGGCAACTGGCGATGCTCGTAATGCCCGGAGAACTTCTTGGCATAGGCCGCAGGCTCCGGATGCGGCGCGCCGTTGGCGTCGCCCTCCATCGTGATGGTCGGGATCGCGATCACGGGCGCCTGCGCGAGCGTCTTCTCGAAGGCGTCATACTTCGCCTCGCCCTCGGCGACGCCAAGCCGCCAGCGGTAATTGTGGATCACGATATCGACATGGTCGGGGTTCTCGAACGCGGCCGCGCTGCGGTCGTAGGTGGCATCGTCGAACTTCCACTGCGGCGAAGCGAGCTGCCAGATCAGCTTGTTGAAGTCGTGCCGGTTCTTGGCATAGCCCTCGCGGCCGCGCTCGGTCGCGAAATAGAACTGGTACCACCATTGCAGCTCGACCTTCGGCGGCAGCGGCACCTTGCCGGCCGCCTGGCTGCCGATCAGGTAGCCGCTGACCGAAACCATGGCCTTGCAGCGCTCGGGCCAGAGCACCGCCATGATGTTGGCGGTGCGCGCGCCCCAATCGTAGCCACCGAGCACTGCCTTCTCGATCTTCAGGGCATCCATCAAGGCAATGATGTCGGCGGCGACCGCGACCGGCTGGCCGCTGCGCTTGGTATCGCTGGAGAGGAAACGCGTGGTGCCGTAGCCGCGCAGGTGCGGCACGATCACGCGATAGCCGGCCTCGGCCAGCGCCGGCGCGACGTCGGCATAGCTGTGGATGTCGTAGGGCCAGCCGTGCAGCAGGATGACGGCGGGACCTGAGGCCGGCCCCATCTCGACATAACCGGTATCGAGCACGCCGGCATTGATCTGCTTCACCGGACCGATCGTGGTGTGGCCGCCAGCCTTGACCGCGGGCGCTGTCGCCTTGGGCTGCGCGCTGGCCGATCCAATGAAGCCGAGCCTGGAAGCGGCGAGGATCCCGCCGGCGATGCCAAGGAAGCGACGGCGTTGCTGATTGATCGATTGGGACATGGCGATCTCCTTAACTCTGGTGTCGAAATCAATATTGCAGAGACCGAACCCGTCCGCTTTCAGAGGACGTGGATTTGTCCTTCAGACCGTCGTGATTTTGGCTCCGGGCGGCGTGTGCTAGGTTCCGTCGCGGATTCAGCCGCCGGACTCTTCGATTTGACCTACCATTTCAACGACTTGACCCTCGATTCCGAGCGCCGGGAGCTGCGCCGTCGCGATGCCCTGGTGGCCGTCGAGCCGCAGGTCTTCGACCTCCTCGAATTCCTGATCCGTGCCCGCGATCGCGTCGTCAGCCGCGACGAGGTGCTGGCCGCCGTCTGGCACGGGCGGATCGTTTCGGAGGCGACGCTGAGCAGCCGGGTCAACGCCGCGCGGACCGCGATCGGCGACAATGGCGAGGAGCAGCGGCTGATCCGCACCCTGCCCCGCAAAGGTCTCCGCTTTGTCGGCGATGTCAGGGAGAACAGCGCGCCTGCTCGCCCTGTTGCCGATAACGCCACCCCGGCGCGGCCAAGCGAAGGCCCGTCAATCGCGGTGCTGCCCTTCACCAATATGAGCGGCGACCCCGAGCAGGATTATTTCGCCGACGGGATCGCCGAGGACATCACCACCGCGCTGGCGCGTTGCAGCCGCCTCACCGTGATCGCGCGCAACTCCGCCTTCACCTACAAGGGCAAGGCGGTCGATATCCGCCAGGTCGGGCGCGAGCTCGGCGTCGGCTACGTGCTCGAGGGCAGCGTCCGACGCGGCGGCGATCGCCTGCGCATCACCGGACAGCTGATCGACGCCAGCTCCGGCGCGCATCTGTGGGCCGACCGGTTCGACGGCGCCGCGACTGACGTGTTCGACCTGCAGGACCGCATCACCGAGAATGTGGTCGGCGCGATCGAGCCGACCTTGCTGGTCGCGGAAGCCGAGCGGGTGCGCGCAGCACCGCCCGACAAGCTCGACGCCTACGATCTGCTGCTGCGCGCCTACAGTCTCCGCTACGAGTTCACGCCCGAGAGCATGGAAGCCGCGCTCGATTGCCTCGACCAGGCGCTGACGCTCGATCCCAATTACGCGCCGGCGCTTGCTGCATCGGCCTATTGCCACGCGATGCGCCATGTCCAGGGCTGGCTGAACCCTGATGACTCCTACCGGGAGCGCGCGGTCGCGCAGGCCTGGCGCGCGGTCGAGCTCACGCCTGGTGATCCGCAAGTGCTGTGGATGGCGGCGTTCGCGATCTGGAACATGGCCGACGAGATCGAGCCGGCGCGCGAATTGTTCGAGCGCTCGCTTGCGATCAACCCGAATTCGGCGATGGCGCTGGTGCTCGGCGGCTGGATCGAGGCGATGCGCGGCAACCAGACGGCCGGCCGCGCCATGATCGAGCGTGCGCAGCGGCTCAACCCGCGCGACCCACGCGGCTGGTTCGCCTCCGCGGCGCTCGCGATCTGCGCGGTGCTCGACGGAAATTTTGCCGAAGCGGTGACGTGGGCCGACAAGGCGCTGGCACAAAACCGCCGCTTCGCAGTCGCCCTGCGCGTCCTGATCGTGGCGCTGGTGAAGACCGGCGAGAACGAGCGCGCGACCCAGATCGCGCGCGAGCTGCTCAAGGTCGATCCGGAGTTCACGATCTCCGGCTTCCTGTCACGGATACCATTCCCGGTGCAATCGATGTCCGCGACTTATCGTGAAACCCTCAAGGCGGCCGGCGTCCCGGACTAACTGCCGTTTGCCCACAAATCCCATGGGCGCTCCAACTCCCATGGGCGCTCCAACGCTTACAGGACTGCGCGCAGCCCGGGAACGCGTCGAGCCAGCAATCCGACGACCAGAAAGCTGGCGACCACGCCGACGAGGCTTGCCAACAGGAACTTCCATTGCGGGGCAACGGACCAATCGTGCATGACGCGGGTCACCGCGATCAGCACAGGGGCGTGCAGAACGTACACGCCGAAGGCATTCCGGCTGAGGAACCCCGTCACCGGCCCCTGCCAGTCGAACAGGTCCCGATACAGCACCACCAATCCCAGGCTGAGTGAGACGCACGTTGCCGACCGCCAAAAGTCCATGCCTGCCGCCTGCCAATGCCAACCGCCGCCGTAGTCGGCCAGCCGACCTTCGAGCGCTCCCCCGAAGACGACGATCGCCGCCCACAGCGCGATGCTCCCCGCCAGCCCGCAGACCAGCCAGCGCCGTCCTGCGCCGCTCGAAATCTGTCGCAGCCAATCGCCCCGCCACGCCGCGACCCCAGCGGCGAACATGAAGGGGTACTGCGGCGCGTCGTGAATGGCGATGTTGAGGATGGTGCGGTCTTCCGGTGCCAGCAGCCCCACCGCGAACGTCACGGCGCTCATCATAAGGACAAAGCCGAGCACAGCGGCGAGGCTCGGTAGCGGCCGGGCGGAGGGCTGGCCGATCGGCCGGAATCTGCAGAGCAGCGCAAAGCAGCCGGAAAACAGCAACAGCACGAGGCAGAACCAGAGCGGGCCGGAGCCGTCAAGAAGTTGGCCGTTGGAGGCGTGGTGCAACCAGTCCTCAATGAAACTCCGGCGCGGCTGCGACCACCATGATCCCGCCACGTAGTACTCCGTCAGCGGTCCGATAAGGCCGATATAAAGAAGGAGGGGTATGCCAAGCCGATACAGCCGTTCCTTCAAGAAGCCGACGACGCCGCGGCGGGCGACCATGCCGGCGGCAAAGTATCCGGCTATGCCGAACAGCAGCCCCATCGAGACTGCGTGCTGAAGCGCCTGATAGGTCGCAAAGCCCACCCGGGTGCCCAGGCCCAGCGGTGGATGTTCGCGATAGTACCAGCTTCCAAACGGCGAGTAGGTGACGGCGGCATGCATGACCACCACCATGCTGATCGCCGACCAGCGCAGATTGTCGATATAGAGGAGTCTGTGGGTGGTCGGTCGAACGGGCTGTACCATGTGCGTCTCCCTTGCTGGACGCCGAACATGGTGGCCAAGACCGAGCCGGTCGCGCCGAAAGTCGCACTTTCGGTCGCCGAAACCCGCAAAGCCTGGCCGTTTGCGACAATCGGTGCGTCACACCGGCCCGGCCAGGGTCCGTTTGCGGAATGTGCTCGGCGTTTCTCCAGTCACAGCTTTGAACGCGCGATTGAACGGGCCGATCGACTCGAAGCCGGCATCCAGCGCAATCGTCAGGATCGGGACACGCGCCTGGCCGGCATCGGCCAGGGCCGAGCGCGCTTCCGCCAGCCGGTAGGAGTTGACGAAGCGGGCGAAGTTACCGTAGCCGAGCCGCTGATTGATGAGCTGGCGCACGCGGTATTCCGGCGTGTCGAGCCGCTTGGCCAGGCTGGCGATGGTCATGCTGCCGTCGCGGTAGGCCCGCTCCACCTCCATGACTGTCTGCAAACGCCTGTAGAGGGCCGCTTCCGCCTCGGTCATTTCGGATGTTGGTGAGGCCGGGCCCGATGCCGGTGGCGCGGCGGCGACCGCGGAGATCGGGCTTGCCCTATGCAAGCGGAACAAGGCAGCAGCAAGCGCGATGGCCAGCACACCGGGAAGCGCAGGTGTCATCGCGAGATTGCTTGACCCAATCAGCGTGCAGCCCACGATCGCGAGGCCCAAACCCCATGCGAACACGACCCGATCCCGGCGGCGCATCTCGACCAGATCGTTGGCTCGGCCCAGCAGAACGCGACCGATCGCGATCACCACAAGCAACACAGCGGAGACATGGGTTGCGAGCCAGGCCCATGAGGAGCCCGTGACCACGGCCCAGATGGCAAGCAAGGCCATCACACCTACCGCTGTCCAGCCAATCCATGGCGGCCTCGCCGTGTCGTCGAATACCTCCTCGCTCCAGAGAACAAAGACAGCCGCCGCCATATTGCTCGCCAGCCGCAGGAAGAGGATCCACACTGCCTGGCTGTCGCGAAATTGTGGAGCCGTCTCAATGAGAAACGCAATTCCGCACAGGTCGAAAACAAGGGTGATGCGGCCGAGCCGACTGTTGCGCAACTGCAGGAGGGCGTCGAGCGCGAGCAGCACCAGCAAAGCGAGGGCCCCGCCGCGAAGACCGATATCCAGGAGCATCTTCTTCACCAAACTGGTCGACAGGCTCGCCAGCGATGTGGGGGGCGTCAGGGCGAAGGGACACCAGCGCTATTTCGGAATATTAGAAAATACCCCTGAATTGCCCGACATGTCAAGTTGCCTGGTCGAACGCCGGCCGCCGCCGAGTCCCTTTGCATGGGGTTGTTTTCGATATTTTGGCGGCGCCCTCCTGCGGCGGCCCCCTCACCTCATATTGCCCTAGCCGGTCCCGCCCGGCTCGAGCGCCTCGCCGAGCTCGAGCGGATGCGCCATGGTCTCGTGCAGCGCGTCCTTGTCGAGCTCGCCCTCGGAGAGGCTGATCACGACGCAGGCGACGCCGTTGCCGATCAAATTGGTCAGCGCGCGGCACTCGCTCATGAACTTGTCGATGCCGACCAGGATCGCGATCGACTGGATCGGAATATCGGGCACGATCGACAGCGTCGCGGCGAGCGTGATGAAGCCGGCGCCGGTGACGCCGGAGGCACCCTTCGAGGTGATCATGGCGATGCCGAGAATGCCGAGCTCCTGCCAGATCGTCAGATGCGTGTTGGTAGCCTGCGCCAGGAACAGCGTCGCCAGCGTCATGTAGATGTTGGTGCCGTCGAGATTGAAGCTGTAGCCGGTCGGCACCACGAGGCCGACCACCGAGCGCGAGGCGCCGAGATGCTCCATCTTCTGGATCATCTGCGGCAGCACCGTCTCCGACGACGAGGTGCCGAGCACGATCAGGAGCTCGTCCTTGATGTAGGCGATGAAGCGGATGATGGAAAAACCCGAGAGCCGCGCGATCGCGCCGAGCACGATCAGCACGAACAGGATGCTGGTGAGGTAGAAGGTGGCGATCAGCGCCGCCAGGTTGACCAGCGAGCCGAGGCCGTAGGCACCGACCGTGAAGGCCATCGCGCCGAACGCACCGAGCGGCGCGACGCGGACGATCATGCGGATGATGCCGAAGAACATCTTCGACGCCTTGTCGATCGCCTCGGCGATCGGCTCGCCGGGCTTGCCCATCAAGGCGATGGCAAAGCCCGAGAGGATCGAGATCAGCAGCACCTGCAAGAGATCGCCGCGCGCGAGCGCGCCGAAGAACGAGTCGGGGATGATCGCCATCAGATGGGCTACGATGCCCTGCTCCTTGGCCTGCGTCACGTAAGTAGAGACCGACTTCGGATCGATCGACGCGGGATCGATGTTGAAGCCGCGGCCGGGCTGCAGCAGCTCACCGATCAAGAGGCCAACCGCGAGCGCGACGGTCGACACCGCCTCGAAATAGATCAGCGCCTTCAGCCCGACCCGGCCGACGCGCTTGAGATCGCCCATCGAGGAGATGCCGTGCACCACGGTGCAGAAGATCACCGGCGCGATCATCATCTTGATCAGCGCGATGAAGCCGTCGCCGAGCGGCTTCAACTGCTTGCCAAGGCCCGGATAGAAATGCCCGATCAAGACGCCCGCGAAAATCGCGATCAACACCTGGATGTAGAGGATCTTGTACCAGGGCTGATGTTTGTGATGGACGGCGGGCTTGATCGCGTCGGTGGTCATGAGGTGCCCCGGGCTGGAAGTGAACTCAATCGGTGATGCCATCTTGGCGGAGCCGCGCGCAAGCGACAATGCCCATTCGCGTCGCCGCGAGCACACACGAATCTGTCATAGACTGCGGCCGGCTCGCACCCGGAGGCTGAGGATGGAATTCACCGCACTGTTTCTCGCCATCACCATCGCCATGCTGGTGGCCTGGCGTGGTCCGCGTCCCCTGGCGATCGGCTTGTTCGCGGTGATCCTGGTCGCCTGCGTCGCG
Source organism: Bradyrhizobium sp. INPA03-11B (assembly GCF_040446015.1). Lineage (NCBI taxonomy): Bacteria > Pseudomonadati > Pseudomonadota > Alphaproteobacteria > Hyphomicrobiales > Nitrobacteraceae > Bradyrhizobium > Bradyrhizobium sp. INPA03-11B. The sequence continues at coordinate 60,460 of NZ_JASGSR010000027.1, read as the reverse complement.
ACCTTGCTGCACCACGCCACCGATCGTCTCACTCTGTCGTTCTGAGGCCAGCGATGACCGACACTCAGGCCGTGACCTTGAATGCCCTCGCGCTTTATGGCCTCGCGCTGCTGCTGGCCGCAGCTTTTGCCGCGCAGCTGCTGCTGCACGAGCTGCCCTGCCCGCTGTGTTTGTTGCAGCGCATCCTTTTCGCCCTGCTGGCGATCGGACCGATCCTGAACATCCGCTACGGACCGCGGCCCAGCCATTATGCCCTGTCGCTGCTGACGGCTGTCCTCGGCGCCTCGGTCTCGACCCGGCAGGTGCTGCTGCACATCTTGCCCGGCGATGCCGGCTACGGCTCGGCGCTGCTCGGCTATCATTATTATACGTGGGCGCTGATCGCCTTCATCGCGGCGATCGTCCTGCTCGCCGCCATGCTGCTGTTCGACCGCCAGTTCGATCACCGCACAGCACAGGTCACCGCGCCCGGCAAGTTCGCGCAAGGAGCGGTGTGGTCGGTGGTCGGGCTGACGGCGCTGAATGCGCTTTCCACCCTGCTCGAATGCGGCTTTGCCGCCTGCGCCGACAATCCGATCGTCTATGAGCTGCTGAAGTAGCGTGCTCAGGGACGCTTCGGAATATTCAACCCGCGTTCGACGGCCGGCCGCTTGAGACCGCGCTCGAGCCAGGCGGCGACGTTCTTGAACCGGTCGAACTCAACGAGCTCGCGCGCGCCGTAGAAACCGATCAGATTGCGCACCCAGCCGAGCATCGAGATGTCGGCGATGGTGAATTCATCGTCCATGAACCACTGCCGCCCGGCGAGATGCGTCTCCATCACGCCGAGCAGGCGCGCGGACTCCGCGACGTAACGCTGCAACGGACGCTTGTCTTCGTAATCCTTGCCGGCAAATTTGTGGAAGAAGCCGACCTGGCCGAACATCGGCCCGATGCCGCCCATCTGGAAATGCACCCACTGGATCGCCTGGTAGCGGCGCGCGGCGTCCGCCGGCAGCAGCTTGCCGGTCTTCTCGGCGAGATATTGCAGAATGGCGCCGGACTCGAACAGCGGCAGCGGCTTGCCGCCGGGACCGTTGGGATCGAGGATCGCCGGGATCTTGCCGTTCGGGTTCAGCGACAGGAACTCGGGCGTCTTCTGGTCATCCTTGGTGAAGTCGACGAGATGCACCTCATAGGGCAGCCCGATCTCCTCGAGCATGATCGAGACCTTCACGCCGTTCGGCGTCGGCAACGAATAGAGTTGCAGGCGATCCGGACGCTGGGCGGGCCAGCGCTTCGTGATGGGAAAGGCTGTGAGGTCGGTCATGTCGGCATTCTTTGCATGGTTGTTGTTGGACGGCTAATGTACGGAGCTCATTGAAAGCCGCAAGGTCTGCAACCGGCCATGAACGATCAAGAGAACGATCGACAGACGAGCGCAACGCTCGGCCTTTCCGACGACGAGCTTGCAACCCATCCGACCGTGTTCGCGGTGGATGCGCTGGCCGGTCAGGTGGTCGTGGTGTCTGGCGGCGCCGGCGGCATCGGCCGCGCCATCGCCTGGCTGTTCGCCCGGCTCGGCGCGCATGTCGTCGTCGTGGGACGCAATGCCGACAAGCTCGATGCGCTGGTCGATCATCTCGGCCATCGCGGGCTTCGGGCATCCGCGCACGTCGCCGATATCAAGGATGCCGACGCGGTCAATGCGATGTTCGATGCATTGTGGGCTGGGCATGGCCGCGTCGATCATCTCGTCAACAGCGCCGGCGGCCAGTTCCCGCAGGCCGCGATCGATTTCTCGATCAAGGGCTGGAACGCGGTCATCAACACTAACCTCAACGGCACCTGGTACATGATGCAGGCCGCGGCACAACGCTGGCGCGACCGCAAACATCAAGGCAGCATCGTCAACGTCGTCGTGGTCACGACGCACGGCCTCTACGGCATCGCGCATACGATCGCGGCGCGCTCCGGCGTGATCGGCCTGTCGCGCGCGCTCGCGGTCGAATGGGCGCCGCTGAACATCCGCATCAACTGCATCGCGCCCGGCGCGATTGAGACCGAGGGCTGGAGCGTCTACAGCGAAGCGGCGCGCGCCGCCTATCCGCGCTCCAACCCGATGATGCGCCCGGGCACACCCTGGGACATCGCGGAAGCCGCCGTCTATCTCGCCGCGCCCTCCGGCAAGTTCATCACCGGCGAGACGCTGACCGTCGACGGCGGCGGCCAGCATTGGGGCGAGACCTGGACCACCGGCAAGCCGGACTATTTCAAAGGCGGCGATTGACGCACGCATACCGGTCGCCGCCTCCTCCTCTTTCATTTCCCGTCGTCGAAGCTGACGATGACGGCGGCGTTCGCGATCAGGATCGGATCGTTGCCGAGATCGGACGGAATCTCGAGCCCGCCCGCAATCGCCTTCACGGTCTTGGTGCCATAGGGCAGTTCCTTGGCGACGGCTTCGGTATCGACCGCTTCCGGATTCGGCACCGCGATCGTGACGTCGACGAACATGTCGTTGGCGGTCTTGCCGAGCATGCGGAAGAAGCCGAGGCTGGAATGACGGATCGCGTCCGACACTGCCCGCTTGGCGGCCTTGGTGGCGTCGCGGCCGTGAACGTCGACGCCCATGCCCATTTCGGTGATACAGCGCACGCGTGTCATGAAGCTTTCCTGTTGTCGTTGGCGTGAGAGACTCACCCCTCCTTCGCCCTCCGCGTCGGCGCCGTCAAGCCGGGCCCCTTGCCTCACCCACGCTGTTGTGATCGCCGCGCGCGAGCAGCCATGCCGCGAGACCGGCAAGGATCGCCGCCGCGGCCACCATAAGGCTGGCGGCGCCCCAGCCCCAGGCCGAGACGACCGCGCCGACCGCGATCGGTCCGGTGACCTGGCCGAAATTGCTGCCGGTCATCAACAGCCCCATCATGACCGGCACCATCGCCGCCGAACGCGCCGCCGCGGGCGCGGTTGCAAGCAGCGTCGCCGGGATCAGGCCGCCGACGGCCGAGAACAGCAGGCACAGCCAGAATGCACCCCACCCGCCGAGCACCGTCAGGAAGATTCCGAATGCGGAGACGCCCATGAGCAATGCCGCCACGGCAATCAGCACATTGCGGTTGACGCCGCGCGCCAGCAGATTGCCGGCAGCGAGATTCCCGACCACGTTGGCCGCCGCCGCCAGCGCACTGAGACCGCCTGCGGCTTGGCTTGAGACTCCGAGCCGCGCGGTGAGCAGGATCGGCAGGAAGCTGAACAGCGCAAAGAACATCAGGCTGTAGAGCGCGAACAGCACCATCAGCAGCGCAGGAGTTCGGCGACGCGCCAGCGCCGTGGCCTCCTGCATCAGGCCGGCACGCGCCGGGCCGCTTCGCGACGCGACTTCAGGGACGAAGACACTGGCGAGAATGAACAGCAGCGCGACAAACGCTGCACTGGCCCACCAGATCGCGCGCCAGCCATCGAACATCGGGCCGGCCACCAGCGCCAGCGCGATCCCGAACGGCATCACGCAGCTCCACACCGCCATGGTGACGTTGCGCGCGCTGACATCGACGACACGATCGAGCAATGCGGGGGCTGCGACCATCACCAGCAGGAAGCCGAGCCCTTCCAGCAGCCGCGATGCCAGCAGCACCGCAAGTGACGGCGCGAGCGCGCCCGAAGCCGCGCCGAGCGTGATGGCCGCAAGGCCGCACAGCAACACCCGGCGGGCACCAACCGCGGCAATCACGACGCCGGCCGGCACGCTGCCGACCAGCCCCAGCACCGCGAAGATGCCGGCGACCGTTCCGACCGCGGCGAGGTCGATGCCGAGATTTTGCTGCAGCATCGCCGCGGCGATCGGCACCTTGCCGACCTGCAATGCGGCGCCGATCCCGCAACCGATCACGACGACGACCGTCGCCCATCGCTTGGCCTCGCTCTGCTGCGCCACCGCCGTCTCGATCGTCATGCGTGCACTCCGCCCCAGGCTGAAGCCACCACAGATAGCGTTTCCAGGCCATCGACAGGAGTGATAAGTTTTGCATCTAGTCGATCGGTTTCATAGATCATGCTCGATAACCTCACGCTCGATCAGATCCGCGTCTTTGTCGCCATCGCCGACAGCGGCAGCTTCCGCGCCGCCGCGACCAGGCTGGCGCGGGTGCAATCCGCGGTCAGCCATGCCATCGCCAACCTCGAGGCCGAGCTCGGCCTCGCGCTGTTCGACCGCTCCAGCCATCGCCCGGCGCTGACCGCCGAAGGCAAGGCGCTGCTCGGCAATGCGCGCGACCTCCTGCTCCGCGTCGATGCGATGCGGGCGCGGGCCCACGGCCTTGGCGACGGGGTGGAGTCGGAACTCGCTGTTGTCGTCGACACGCTGTTCCCGATCGCCGCCGTCGGCGCGGCGCTGACGGAGATGCGGGCGGCGTATCCATCCGTCAGCGTACGGCTCGCGGTCGAACCGATGGGCGGTCCGATCGCAGCCCTCACCGAGCGGCGAAGCGCGCTCGCCGTCACCGTGGGCGAGGACTTTCGCGATCCCCGCCTCGCGCTCGACGCGATCTGCTCCGTGCAGATCATCGCCGTCGCCTCGGCAAGCCATCCGCTCGCGCGCCGTGGCCGCAAGAGCGTCGCCGACCTCGCCGATCATCTGCAGATCGTGCTGTCGGACCCGACGCCACTGTCGGAAGGCCGCAGCTTCGGCGTGCTCTCGCCGCAGATTTGCCGGGTCAGCAATCAGGACACCAAGCACGCCATGATCCTCGCCGGGCTCGGCTGGGGCCGGCTGCCGCTGTGGCAGGTGGCGCGCGACTTGAACGAACGCCGCCTGGTGCGGATCGAGACCGGCGCGCTTGGTCGCAACGCGGCGCTTGCGATGGAGGCCTATCTCGCGCACCGGCTCGACGAGCCGCTCGGCCCCGCCGCTCACGCGTTCGCAGATGCGCTGACGCGGATCGCTGCGCGCGGTAGTAAGCCGGCGAGCAAAGTGAAGACGCACAAGCGGCGCTGAATTTTTCTGTCGCTACATTTCCGTTGTTGACATCGACATCGACGAGGCGTATGTCCCGCAACCTTCGCGAGCACCATCGCTCGCGATCAAACATGAGCCAGATGATGCACCACGGATTTGAAAGATTCCGCCAACTGTCGAACGGCCTCCGGCCGATCGATAGCGTGTGCCCGGCTCATGGGAGCGACCTCGCATAGCGCGAGGTCGACAGTTCGCAATCAATGCGGACCCTCCCGAGCCAGCTGCTCCGGAGGGTTTTTTGTTGTCCGCAGCACGGCTCATCTGAACTACCCGGCGCAAGCCGGAACGGGAGACCCGGATCCCGGGGCTCGCGCGGAGACGCGCGTGCCCAAGCGCGCGGGGCCTGCCGGAGGGAACGAGGCGATGAGCCGGATACCGATGGCAGAGCGAACTCCGAGGAGTTCGCAATGGGCGGCGCGTCGACAGCGCCGCCATCAACTATTCACGAAACGGTCGGCCGCATCGCAGCGGTCCGACCGCCGCTGGTGGTGAAGATGTCGGATACTTCGTCTGGTGAAAGCGGGTTCGATCCCCGCCTTTGACGCACGCACCGGGATGCGGCCCTCGCGAGGGGATCCGCGCGCGGCCCGGCACGGTTTCTCTTCGCAAGGATGGATGCCGTGTTGCGTCACTGCTCAAGCCGATATCGCCCGTTCCCCAGCGGACCCATTCGCCGATGCGCAAGCATCGGCGCGGCGGTGGTGAAGATGTCTGTTACTTCGTCTGAACCACGATGCCCGCAAGGGCATGACAGCATCACCTGTTCCCCGCCGACCCCTTCCACGCCCCGTGGTGAAGATCGCTGTTACATCGCCTTACTCGCAAGAGACGCGGGTTCGACTCCCGCCCGGCATGTTTGTGCCGGTAGCTCAACGGTAGAGCGCTTCCCGGCCGGTCCTGCCGGCCGGGGTCTCAGCAATCGCCTGTTCCCGGGACGTGGTCCGTCAATGCCGGTGGTGAAGAGTTCTGTTGCATCGGATCGCAAGGCAGAAGGTTCGATTCCTTCCGGACCAAAAGTCCGTGGCTCGATGGAAGAGCGTGCGACGCCCGCAAGGGCAGTACAGCCTCGCCTGTTCCCCGGCACCACTTTCCAACCCATACTCACCCAGAAAGGAGGCCATCATGGCCGCGATCAACAAGATCATGCGCGCCTTCACCCGTGAGGGCGCGCGCGGCAAGCGCTTCACGCCCGAGATGGAGCTGCGGCGCGCGCTGCTGAACTGCCTCCTGTGGGAGAGCCAGTTCTACGAGGACGGGGTCGCGATCGCCGATCGCATCAAGGCGCTGGTGCCGCTGGTCGCCCCCGAGCGGACGGCCGAACTCGCCATCGCTGCGCGCGAGACCATGAAGCTGCGGCACGCGCCGCTGCTCGTGGTTCGCGAGATGGCGCGGCATCCGACCCATCGCGCCCTCGTCGCCGATACGCTGGCGCGGGCAATCCAGCGGCCTGACGAGATGACCGAGCTGCTTGCGATCTACTGGGCGGATGCCCTCGGACCTCAGCAGCAGCGCAAGCGTCAGCCCGTCTCGGCGCAGATCAAGAAGGGCCTGGCGCGGGCGCTGACCAAGTTCGACGCCTACCAGCTCGCGAAGTACGATCGCGACGGCGCGGTGCGGATCAAGGACGTGCTGTTCCTGGTCCACGCCAAGCCGAAGGACGCCGCGCAGGAGAAGGTGTGGAAGCAGCTCGTCGACGGCGAGCTGACCTCGCCCGACACCTGGGAGGTTTCGCTCTCGTCCGGCAAGGACAAGCGCGAGACCTTCGAGCGGCTGGTCGCCGAGAACCGGCTCGGCGGGCTGGCGCTGCTCCGCAACCTGCGCCTGATGCAGAAGGCGGAGGTGCCGCGCCGGACCATCGCGGAGGCGATCGACGCGATGCGAACCGACCGCATCCTGCCCTACCGCTTCATCACGGCGGCGCGCTATGCGCCGGACTTCGAGCCGGAGCTCGAGGCAGCGATGCTGAAGTCGGTCAAGGACTACGCGCGGCTCGACGGCCGCACGCGGCTCCTGATCGACGTGTCGGGATCGATGTTCTCGCCGCTCTCGGCTCAGTCCGAGATGACGCGGGCGGAAGCGGCCTGCGGGCTTGCGATCCTCGCCCGCGAGGTCTGCGACGAGGTGGAGATCTTCACGTTCAGCAATGAGGTCGTGAAGCTGCCGCCGCGCCGCGGCTTCGCGCTGCGCGATGCGATCATCGGTTCACAGCCGCATGGCGGGACGTATCTCGGCAAGGCGGTGACGGAGATCGACCGCAAGGCCGATCGCCTGATCGTCTTCACCGACGAGCAGAGCCACGACCAGGTGCCCGCCCCGAAGGGACGTGGCTACATGGTCAACGTGGCATCCTACCAGCACGGCGTCGGACACGGCCCGTGGACGCGGGTCGACGGTTTCTCCGAGGCCGTCATCGCCTGGATCGCAGCGTCGGAACAGACGATGCACTGACGCCTGCTCGACAACAATGGGCCCGGACGCGCATGCGCCCGGGCCTTTCTTTTTTGGTGCGGCGGACGAGCGAGTGATCGTCCGCCCACCCTTCAATCCTCGATCTCGCCGCTATGGATCGCGAGCCGGACGGCTTGCGCCGTCGTCGCGACGCCGAGCCTGAGCCGCGCACGCCGCAAATGGTTCTCGACCGTCCGCTCCGACAACCCGAGCGATGCCGCAATGTCGGCCTGCCGCCGCCCGGCGGCGATCCAGCGCAGCACCTCGCGCTCGCGCGGCGACAGGCCGGACGCCCCGTTCGACTCGCGCGCCTCCATCAGCCGGCGCGCGGCGCGGAAGGCCGCCGTGCCGATCATCGTCAACGTCGCACGCGTCCCGGCCGACGCGTCGATCCGCGTCCCGGCAAAACTCATCGCGCCTTCAAGGCCGGTGCGCCCGAACACCGGCACCTGCAGCCCATGGAAGCCAGGTCCACGCGGCGTGCGCACCACGCGGTACTTCTCACCACGTGCGGACAGCACCTTGGTCCAGAAGAACGATTCATCCACATTGAGGAAATTGCGTGTGACCGGACAATGCCGGACATAGGTTTCGGCGTCGACCGTCACGCCCTCGCCGAACCAGTCGCCCTCGACCCAGTAGATCCTGTCGACCAGGTCCTCACGCGAAGGCGATGCCGAGAACATGACGAAGCGGTCGTAACCGAGCGGCACGCTCGCCGACCGCACAGCCGCCTGGATCGCGGACAAGCTCTCGCTGCCCTCGATCGCAACCACAGCTTCGATGTAGCGGTCCATGCTGGTGTCATCAAATTTCGGGACGCCCGGCCGGGCGCGTTGAGGACTTTCCCTCAACCCGAACGGGCCTGCAAGCTGCGCTGGGTTGGCGGGCCCCGGGCGGCGCGGCGAAGCTGGCCCCGCCGCCCGGGCGAAGACCTCAGCGCCCGCCGAGCGTGTCGAGCAAGGCCTTTGCGGCCACCTTGCCGACATTGTTGGCGGCAAAGGGACTGTCTCCGGTGATCAGCTTGCGATCCTGATAGGTCTTGCCGGTGATGTCCTTGTTCAGGATCTCGACGCCGAGCGCCTGCAACTCCTCGCCAAACGCCCAGGTCAGCGCGCCCGGCATGTAGCCGATGTCGGGCGTGGTCCGGTCGATGGCGTCGGGGAATGCGCAGATCTTGTAGCCCTTGAAGGGATAGTCGCCCTTGGCCTCGCCGACCGCGGACGCCAGCAGCGCCGCCGGGCCATGGCAAAGCGAGACGATATGCTTGTCGTGGTCGAGCGCCCATTTCAGGGTGGCCTTCACGTCGAGGCTTTCCGGAAGGCCGATCAGCGCACCATGGCCGCCGGGAATGAACACCGCGATATAGTCGGAATCCTTGCCGAGCTTGTTTGCGATGACGTCGGAGAGCTTCAACGGTTGCTTCAATCTGCCGAGATACTTCTGGTAGATGCGCTTGACTGCGTCGTCCTCGTTCGGGAACGCCCAGAGCTCAAACTTGACCGGGTTGCCGGACACCGTCGCGATGTCGAACTCGAAGCCTGCCTTGTCGAGGTGGTACATCGGCAACAAGGTCTCGACGGGATGGTTTCCGGTCGAGAACATCGTGCCGTTCTGCAGCAGCAGATAGCGCTCGTCCGCGGCGATCATCAGAATTTTCCAGCGGCCGCCCTTGTAGGCGTTGGGGTAGTCCGCGCCGGAGAGATCCGACTTGGCCGAGGTGAATTGCCCAAGCGAGTATGGCGACGGAAAGAAGGCGTTGTTCTCCGCCGGATCGGCTACGGGACGCTTGTCCTGGGATTGCTCGGTCATCGAGATATCCTCTCTCATCGTGTTGCGGTCCGGCAAAGGTAAGCACGAGGCGCGAAATCACGAATGAGGGATTTCCCTCAATCCCTCACGGGATGGAGCAACCCGACACCTGCACAACACAATTTGCGGAATGTGGGCAGCGATATTCATCACGACGTCGAGAGGCAGCGCGCCTGCCGCCCGCCATTTCGCTGCGGTTCATCTCCACGGACGGATAGTGCGCGCGACCGATCCCGGTCTCGCGAGGAGACGCGCTCCATGTCGATCAGCCGCCGGCGGGCGCTGACGCTTGCCTCGTTTTTTGTGGCGGGCCCGTTGCTCGGCACGGAAAGCCGGGCCGAACCGGCGCCGGTCCCGGGCGCGGCCAGCCTTGACATGGCGACCTTCACCGCCACATCCGGCGGCGACGCCGACGCTGCCTTTGCCAAGGCGCTGGCCGCAATCGCCAAGGCAGCGGCTGATGCCAGCAAGGCGGGGCCGGTTCACATCGTCCTCAATTTGGAGAAGAACGCCAGCTACCGGATCAAGCGGCCGCTCGCGTTCCGGCAATTGCACGGCTTCGAGCTCAACGGCAATGGCGCACAGCTGATCAACACCGCACGCAGCGGGACGTTGATGATCTCCGGCTGCAACCGCCTCACCGTCCGCGATCTCACCATCGACTACGACCCGCTCCCCTTCACCCAGGGGACGATCACCGCCTTCGACAAGCAGGCGGTCGAGATCACGGTGAAGGTCGACCCCGGCTTCCCCGATGATGCCGCACTGCTCGCCGCCTTCACAGACGGCTTCTTCAAGGTGATGGACCGCCACAACAAGGCGCTGAAGACCGGCGCCAGGGATTTCCTGTCGCCGGCCCATGCCACACGCGTCAGCGACGGGCTGATCAAGGTTCATCTGCGGTGGAGCGCGAACGATCGCTTTCCGAGCCAGCTGCCGATTGCGGCCGGTGATGTCGTCACCATCGCAAATAGCGGCGCGCACGCCATCGCCGTGGACTCCAGCGTCGCCACCAGCCTCATCGACCTCAAGCTTCTCGCATCGCCCGGAATGGGCATCATCGAGAACGGCGGCGAAGGCTCGATGATGCTGCAAAAGGTTTCGGTCGTTCCGGGACCTCGGCCGAAGGGCGCAACGGCCGACCGCCTGATCTCGACCAATTCCGACGGCTCGCACTTCACCGCGGTCGCACACGGTCCGACCATGGAGGATTGCAGTTTCGCCAACACCTCCGACGATGCCGTCAACGTGCACGGCTTCTATTACTACGTCGTGGCGAAGACCGCGCCGCGCCGGTTCCTGCTCAGCCCGAAATGGGACATTGGGCTTGCGGCCGGCGACGACATCGAGAGCTGCGACCACGCGACGTTTCGCTCGCTCGGACGCGGCAAGGTCGCGCAATTGACCAAGCGCCACGCGCCGGAGCTGAAGGCGAAGATCGCCCAGCTCTGGAAGAACAGGAGCCCGACCACTCAGCCGGATTTGATCTACGACGTCGTTCTGCAGCAGGACTTGCCGCTCAAGGTCGGCGATGCCGTCACCTCGCTGACGCATATCGGATCCGGCGCCACCGTGCTGCGCTGCAGTTTCCACGCCTGCGGCCGCGTGCTGATGAAGGCGCCGAACGCCATCGTCGAGAACTGCCAGTTCACGTTCGCGACCGGCGTCGCGCTGCAGGCAGGGAGCGACATCGGCTTCTGGTCGGAGTCTGGCTTTGCCGACAACCTCGTGTTCCGCAACAACCGCTTCAGCCACTGCGTCAACGGCGCCAATGAGCTGACCAGCGGCAGCGGAACACTCGGCACGATCTATGTCGGCATGGTGCCGCCGGAAGGCGCCAAGGGATTTCAGGACAATTTCCAGAACCGGCGCGTCATCATCGAAGGCAATCACATCGACGATTCCTACATCTATGCGATCTTCGTCAGCAACGCCGACGGCGCCAAGATCGCCGGCAATGTGATCGGCCAGACATTTTTACGCGGCAATGCGTTCGGGGCCGGCGAACTGTTCCACATCAAGCCCGACAGCGCGATCTTCGTCGGGCGCGCCAGGAATATCGAGATCAGCAACAACGTCGTCGCCCGCGGCCGGATCGCGACCAATGCCGTCGCAATCGATCCGAGCTGCGACAAGCGCACGGTGCATCAGGCGAACAACAGGCTCGCCTGAGCCGCTTATCCGCCCTGCTTCTGCACCACCGTGATGTGCAGACGGCGACGGATTTCCATGCCTTGGCGACGATAGAGCGCGATCGCCGAGACGTTGCTGGTGAAGACGTGCAGGAACGGAATTTCGCCGCGCGCCGCGATCTGGCGGCCGACCGCCGACAGCAGCGCCTGTGCATAGCCGCGGCCGCGGTGATCAGGATGCACACACACAGCGGTCATCTCGGTATAGTTCCCCGGCTTCATCCGTTCGCCGGTCATTGCGACCAGGTCACCGCCGACGCGGATGCCGAAGAAGTTGCCGAGCTCATGGGTCCGCGCGCTGAATGGTCCAGGCTTGGTCAATTCCGTCAACGCCATCATCGCCGGAACGTCAGCTACGCCGAGCCTGGCGATCTCGACGCCGGGCAGAGAAAAGTCGGCCGGCGTGCCGATCATCTGCTCGCCGGTCTCGGCCAGCAGCACCTTGAACTCCGGCGGCACGGCGACCGGATCAGGCGTGAACAGCACCGCGATGTCAGGTCCCGACAGCAGCGCGCCGAGCGCAGCAAAGCTCTGCGGCGACATGTCGGCCATGTCGGCGAAGGGTGCGATCGCGACCGGAAAGCGCCGGGCGTCGGTACTGACTTCGGCAAGGTCGCGCTGTCGTGTGGTCAGTGCGCTCCAGATCGGGCGATCGAGTGGATGATTAGGCGGGACTTCGGACATGCGGCGCTTCGCTCCCTGTTTTCCGGGAGCAGAGCAAGAAGCGCCGACAAAATCCAGCATGGCGTGATGCCAGCGCGGCTCACAATCACGCCAGCGGGATTTTTCGCCTGCGTGCGGAACAGATCCTGGCGCCACCTTCAGGCAGAGCTCGCTGCCGCCCTTGAGCGGCAGCGTTACTCCGTGCCTGCGACTAACGTCACTGCTGCAGGACTTCAGCGGCGGCACGGTCCAGGATCTTTGCGATCCGCTGCGCCTCGGCGGCATCGCAGCCGCGCTTCTGGCGCAGCGCGCTCTTCAGCGCGTGACGGGCGCGGTGCACATCGTCGGACGCTCCGCCATCGAGATCGCTGACGCCGGCGAAGGCTTCGCGCACCTCCTCCATGCGGCGGCCGATCCGCGACAGCGCTTCGAGAATGGTGTCGGCGGTGGCGCGGTTCTCGGCGAGATGGGACTTGCCCTGCTCGGTGATGCTGTAGAGCTTGCGCGCCGCGTCCTGGGTGACGCTGGCATGGCCGGTGTCCTCGAGGAAGGTCAGCGCCGGATAGATCACGCCCGGGCTCGGGCTGTAGAAGCCGTCCGACCGCTCCTCGATCTTCTTGATCAGCTCGTAGCCGTGCGCCGGCTGCTCGCCGAGCAGCGCCAGGATCACGAGTTGCAGGTCCTGCGACGAGAGCCGCCGCGATCCCGGAAAGTCACCGCCGCCTCCTCGCCCGAAGAAACCATGGCCGCCGCGGCCAAAGCGATGGCCGCCCCTGCCATGCCGGCCCATGAAGAAGCCCAATCCGAAGCCCTCGTCGTCCCGGTCGCGAAACATCGATCGTCTCATCTTCTTGTTCCTTACTGAAAACATATCTTGCGATATATCTACAGATGTAATGACGACAACCCACGTTTTTGTGAGGTCGTGAGGAGGCGGCAGGGACCGGGGATCGCCGGCCTCACCGGGCTTGTCGACCGTCACACGGCTGGCTTATGGCTTTGAGCCCTCCCGGCCCGTCCGACACATGCGCCCCAAATCCTTCGAAGCCCATTGCCTGCGCCTGCCCGCCGCCACCAAGGTGGTGCAATGGGAGGGCACGTCGGTGTTCAAGGTCGGCGGCAAGATGTTCGCGCTCGCCGGCGGCTACATCGAGAGCACCGGCGGCTTCATGTTCAAGACCTCGAACATGGCCTACCAGCTGCTGATCGAGCAGGGCCTGGCGCGGCCCGCGCCCTATCTGGCGCGCGCCACATGGGTGCAGCTGGTCAGGAACGACGCCCTGCCCGACGCCGAGCTCAAGGCCTATCTCGATCAGGCCCATGCGCTGATCGCCGCGAAGCTGACGCGGAAATCGCGCAAGGCGCTCGGTTTCGACTGACGGGCGCCGCTGCCGCGCGGCTCAGCTGCTCCCCAGCGGCTTGTCGGAATCGCCCGACAGCAATTTCGGAAACAGCTCCTTGAAGGCGAACTTGTCGTCGCCCTTGGCGCGCTCGAAGCGCAGCACGACGTCGAACCGGCTGCCCTCCCATTTGGTCGGCGGCGTGCCCTTGCTGACCGGGATCAGCGGCAGGATGTCGGAGATGATCGCCTTGTGCTCCCAGCACAGCAGCACGACACCCTTTTGCTCCAGCACCGCCTTCATCAACGCCGGCTCGTCACCCTTGCCGAAGCTTTCGTTCGGCGTCAGGCCGCGGCGCGCTGACAGCGCCGAGATCGTCTCGGCCGGACGGCTCGACGGCGGCTGATTGGGCTCGGTTCCTGGTGTCGCGGCATAGATCGCATCGGGCTTGGCATAGTCGCCGCCGGTGAGATCGGTGCCGAATAATGCGGTCCACGCGCCGGCGCGCTGCCAGCCACGCAGCACGAGCGACTCGGTATCGGACACGCCATCCTCGGTGAAGCCGGGCCCCGGCCAGGACTCGCCCGGTTTCTCGGCATGACGGATGATGAAGAGCGTGAGCGCGTCCATGGCAGCCTCGCTGAAACGTTGCATGATTGGAGCACAATTCGGGCAGGTTGATCCTATCTCCGACGCCCCCTCCGCTTCATGAACGGCGTCACACTTTGCGAAAACTCGACCGGTACTGCGCCGGCGACACGCCGAGCCGCTCGGTGAACACGATGCGCATCCGATCGGCCGAGCCGAAGCCGCAATCGAAGGCCACCGCCTTCAGCGGCCGGTCCGAGCCCTCGAGCAGCCGCCGCGCGGCGTCGACCCGCGCCCGCTCGACGAATTCGTGCGGCGTGATGCCGGTCTCCTGGGCAAAGGCGCGGCCGAAATTGCGCACGCTCATGCCGGTCGCATCGGCCAGCGATTGCAGCGTGTGGCGCTCGCCGACATGCTGCATGACATGCGCTTGCGCCCGCGCAATCGGCGAATCCTCGTCGACCGGCGCGGTGAGATAGGGGCTGAACTGCGACTGCCCGCCCTGGCGCTGCGCCACCACGACCAGCCGCTTGGCCACCGCGACCGCGACCTGCGGCCCGTGCCGCTCGGCGACCAGCGCGAGCCCGAGATCGATGCCCGCGGTCACGCCGGCGGAGGTCATCAGTCTGCCGTCCCGAATGTAGATCCGGTCGAAGATCACCTCGGCGGCCGGAAAGCGCGCCGCCAGCCGCTGCGCGTTCTGCCAATGCGTCGTCACCTTATGACCGTCGAGCAGCCCGGCATGGCCGAGCGCGAACGCGCCGGTGCAGATCGAACCGTACAATTCGGCGCGCTCGGGCGCCCCGCGCAGCCACCGCGTAAGATCGGGATCAGGCGCGGCGTCAGGCAATTCGGGCCCACCAGCGACGAGCAGAATGTCGAACCTCTCCGTTGCTTCGTCGAAGCTGAGGTCGGCGGCTATCTTCATGCCGCTCGATGCGCGCAGCGGTTCGCGGCCGGCACCGACCAGCACGGTCTCATAGCCATCGCCATCAGCGACAAAGCCGTTGGTCTCCGCGAACACGTCGACCGGGCCTGCGACATCGAGCGCCTGCACCCCTTCGTGAATCGCGATCGCGACCTTCTGAACCGCCATACTTTCTCCCCGCCGCGCTGGCGCGAAACGATGTCTCGTTGGCCCGATCCGGCGGCGCGCGATCGTTGCGAGATCAAGCCAAACCGGGCGACAAGGACGCCAAGGATCACGCCACCAGGCGATCCGAACACACATCGCAGCGACGAGCGCCGGCGCCCGCGTGTCCGCACGCCACGGCATCGTCTTGCCATATCGAGGAGCGTCTTGAAATGACCGAGATCATCGCCGGCATCCGCGTACCCGACAGCGCCATGGCCCGCGCCGCGACCCAACTGGTGCGCGATACCGAGGACGATTTGCTCTACAATCACAGCCGCCGCGTGTTCTTCTGGGGCGCGCTGACCGGCAACCGCCGCAAGCTGCAATTCGATCCCGAACTGCTCTATATCGGCGCCATGTTCCACGACATGGGCCTCACCGCTGATCATGCGAGCCCCGACCTGCGCTTCGAGGTCGACGGCGCCAACGCCGCGCGCGACTTCCTCAAAGGCTATAGCGTGCCGGAGCGCGACATCGAGGATGTCTGGACCTCGATCGCGCTACACACCACGCCCGGCGTGCCCGAACATATGCGTCCGACCATCGCGCTGGTCACCGCCGGCGTCGAGATGGACGTGCTCGGCATCGCCTATGACGATTTCTCGCACGAGCACCGCGACCATGTCTGCGCGCACCACCCGCGCGAGGCGAACTTCAAGGAGAACATCATCGATCACTTCGCCAGCGGCACCATCAAGAAGCCGCTGACCACCTTCGGCAACGTCAAGGCCGACGTGCTGGCGCTGAAGGACATGAACTACACCAGGCTGAATTTCTGCTCGATCATCCTCGGCTCGAAATGGCCGACCTGACGCGATGTCACTTGCGGTTGGCCGGACCGTGGTCCGGTCCGGGATCGCGGCCGGCAGCCGCGAGCGAGAGCCGGTCCATATAGTGCGCCCACCCCCTGGCATGGCTGGCGCACTGCTCGGCATTCGGCAGGCCGCTGTGGGTCATGCGCAACAGCGTGCCGCTGTCCTTGCCGATCAAGTCGATCTCGATCAGGCTCGATCCTGGCGGCACCTCCGCGCCGCCTTCCCAGCCGAAGCTGTAGGCAAGACGATGCACCGGCACGACCTCGCGGAACGCACCGCGCGCGGCGCGGCCGCGATCGTCACCCAGGCCCTTGAGCAGATAGAGCCCGCCGGGATGCAGCTCGGTTTCGGCCTCGAGCCCCATCCAGCTCACGATCTTCTGTGGATCGGTCAGGAATGCAAACACTGTGGCGGGCGGGGCTGCGATCTGGATCTCGCGTTGAACGATGAAGGCTTCAGTCATCGATCCATTCTCCATTGCCGGTGGGTGTTCAGGGATAATTCGTGACAAGGGCGGCGCATCAACCCCATGATGGGGTGATGCAATTGTCCTCGACACTGAGCTGGCTGGTCGACGCAGCGGCCGAGACCGCGGGCGCCAACCGGTTGCTGGCGGACCTCGGCAGCCACCTTATCACAGATGGCCTGCCGCTTGCCGGTGGCGCCCTGACGCTGGAAGTTCCGCATCCGCTGATCGCAAGGCGCACCTGGCTGTGGCGCGCCGAGAATGGCGAGGTCATCGAAGCGCTCGGCTTCGCACCGGAACAACCCTTTGCAATGCCCGATATGGTCGGGTCCGGCGATGCCGGCCGGCGCTGGCTCGGCGCGCTCGCGCCCGGCCCGATCCACGAGGACACGATTGGAACGCGGCCGGACGGCCCGACCCTTGGCTGGATCGGTACACGCACCTTCACACTTGCCGAGGCGGATCAATTGCGCGAGGCGGCGCGCTTCATGGCCGCGCCGCTCGCCGCACTTGCCGCACGCGCGACATTGACCGCGGCGCTGGAGGCCTATCTCGGCCGGCGCAGCGCCGCGCGTGTCCTGGCAGCGCCATTGCGGCGCAATACCGGCGAAACCATCCGGGCGGCGCTGCTGTTTGCCGATCTGCGCGGCTTCACCGCGCTGTCCGAAAGCCATCCGCCCGCCGAGGTGATCGCAGCACTCGACGCCTGGTTCGACCGCATCGCCGGTGCGATCCACGCGTTCGGCGGCGAGGTGCTGAAGTTCATCGGCGACGGACTGCTCGCGATCTTTCCGGTCACGACGAGCGCGCGCAGCGCATGCGAGGCGGCCTTGCGCGCGGTGTCGGCGGCGCGCGTCGGCATGGCGCATCTTGATGCCGAGCGGCGCAGCCGCGGTTTGCCGCCGCTGGCGTTCGGCGCGGCGCTGCATCTCGGCGAGGTGCATTGGGGCAATATCGGCGCCGCCGATCGCCTCGACTTCACCGCGATCGGCGCCGCGGTCAATCTGGTCAGCCGGCTCGAAGGCCTGTGCAAGCCGCTGGAGCAGACCGTGCTGGTTTCGGGCGCCGTCGCCGCCGAGACCGAGACACCGCTGGTCGCGCTCGGCACCCATGAGCTGCGCGGCATCGCAAGGCCCTGCGCGGTCTTTACCTTGCCGGAGCCATGAGCCGGTCATCGGAACAGGCGCAACCACGGCGCCAAATGAAATGCGCTCATCAGCGCGTACATCGGGACCATTCCCTGCAATGACAACGGTCCTTGCATGGCGCCGCAGATCATGTCGACGGGCGCCAGCGCGGCCACCAGCGCCATCACAGCGAAGGTCGGCGCCGCCGCCAGCGACAGCCAGCGCGCGGCGATGGCACCGCGGCCGCCAAACCGGCCCTTCAACCAATCCTCATGCGTTTCGATTCCGGTCATCATTCGATCTCTCTGGACATGATCCATGTCGTCATGTGCTAGGTTAGGACCGGGCCTCGGAGGGCGAGAGTGACAAGTGTGTCGGGATTCGAATGGACTCGCTGATTACGGCTGCGGCGCGCGCGCTCGCGGCGGGTGATCCCCTCGGCGCACTGAAACGGGTGGCCTTGCGCGACGATGCGCCGGCGCTGGCGTTGCGCGGCATCGCGATGGCCCGGCTCGGGGATTTCACCCGCGCCAAGGAGCTGTTGCGGCGCGCGGGCCGCGCCTTCGGTCCGCGAGAAGCCATCGCGCGGGCGCGCTGCGTGGTGGCCGAGGCCGAGATCGCGCTGGTGTCGCGCGACCTGTCATTTCCCAGCAAGAGCCTCGCCGCGGCGCGCGCAACGCTCGCGGCGCGCGGCGATGCGCTCAACGCCGCGCACGCCGGTTACCTCGAAATCCGACGACTGCTGCTGATCGGGAGTCTCGATGCCGCCGAGCACATGCTTGACGGCCTCGATCCGGCGCCCTTTCCGCCGGCATTGCGCGTAGGCCATGAACTGGTCGTCGCCGGCATCGCGATGCGGCGGCTGCGAACCAAGCCGGCACGCGAAGCGCTGGCGCGGGCACGGGATGCCGCACGGCGCGCCCGCATCGCCGCGCTTGCGGCCGAGGTCGAGAGCACCGCTCACCTGCTCGCGACGCCCGCGGCGCGCCTGATCGCGCGCGGCAGCGAGCGGCCGCTGCGGCTCGAGGAGGTCGAGGCGCTGATGGCGTCGAAGGCACTCGTCGTCGATGCCTGCCGTTACGCCGTGCGCGACGCCCGGACGACAATCTCGCTGACGCGGCGGCCGGTGCTGTTCGCGCTCGCCCGTGCGCTCGGCGAAGCCTGGCCACAGGACGTGTCGCGCGGCACGCTGATCGCACGCGCTTTTCGCGGCAAACAGGCCGATGAATCGCACCGCGCGCGGCTGCGGGTCGAGATCGGACGGCTGCGCCGGGCCTTGCAGCCGCTCGCCGATCTCAACGCGACGCCTGACGGCTTCGTGCTCGAGCCGCATGGTCGCGGCGAGGTCACCGTGCTGGCGCTACCGGTCGAGGAAGAGCATGCGGCGGTGCTGGCCTTCCTCGCCGACGGCGAGGCCTGGTCGAGCTCGGCGCTGTCGGTCGCGCTCGGCGCAAGCCAGCGTACCGTGCAGCGCGCGCTCGATGCGCTCGCCGCCACGGGCAAGGTGCAGTCGGTCGGCCGCGCCCGGGCGCGGCGCTGGATGACGCCCCCGGTGCCGGGATTCACGACGACGTTGTTACTCCCTGCCCCGCTGCCGAACGGCTAGCATCGGGCGGCAATCAGAGCGTTTTCGAGCGAAGTGAATACCGGTTCGCGTAAAGAAACGCGTCAAACAAGAACCTGGAGCGCCGCATGAAGAAGTCCGAAGCCGAGATCATCCGGGAATATGCGTTCGAAGGCGTCGAGAGCGTCGGCGGCGTCAGCTTCGACGGCGAGCAGGTCTGGTTCGCGGCCGGCGGCCAACTGGTCGCCTTCGATCCCGACAGCGGCATCACCACCCGCACCCTCGACATCGCCGCCCATGCCGGCACCGCCTTCGACGGCAAGCACCTCTACCAGATCGCCGAGGACCGCATCCTGAAGATCGAGCCGAACAGCGGACGCGTGGTGTCGACGATCCCCTCGCCCGGCGGCGGCCGCGATTCCGGCCTCGCCTGGGCGGAAGGCTCGCTGTGGGTCGGCCAGTATCGCGACCGCACCATCGTTCAGGTCGATCCGGAAACCGGCAAGGTCATTCGCACCATCGAAAGCAACCGGTTCGTCACCGGCGTCTCCTGGGTCGATGGCGAACTCTGGCACGGCACCTGGGAAGAGGATCAGAGCGACGTCAGGCGCATCGATCCGCAGACCGGCGAAGTCATGGAACGGCTGGAGATGCCGAAGGGCACGTTCGTCTCCGGGCTCGAATCCGACGGCAAGGACCGGTTCTTCTGCGGCAGCGGCTCGACCAACAACAAGGTACGCGCCATCCGGCGGCCCAAGCGCAGCCGCGCGTGAAGCGAGATCATTCGCTCCACGCGCGCAGCAGGCTCACGCCGGCGCGGGCACCGCGGTGGGCCGCGCTGCCGGCATCGGCCGGAAGGTCATCATGATCAGGAACGCGCCGAGGCCGACGGCCCAGGAGCCGACATAGAGCCACGTGTAGCTCGCGAAGGTGTCGTAGATCAGGCCGCCGGCCAATGGGCCGGTCGCCATGCCGAGGCTGCCGGCCATTGCGGTGCCGCCGATCACGGTGCCCATCATCCGCAGCGGGAAATTTTCGCGGATCAGCACCGAGTACAGCGGCATGGTGCCGGCATAGATGAAGCCGAAGACCGCCGCGACCGCGTAGAACGCCGCAAGCTCGCGCACGAAGACATAGCCGAGCGCGCCGAATGCCTGCGCCAACAGGCCCAGCACCAGCACGCGCTTGGCGCCGAAGCGATCGCCGAGCAGGCCGAAGGCGATGCGGCCGCCCATGCCGGCGAGCCCTTCCACGCTGTAGATCGTCACCGCGGCGACCATCGGAATGCCGCAAGTGACGGCGTAGCTCACGGTGTGGATGATCGGACCCGAATGGGTGGCACAGCAGAAGAAATTGGTCGCGATCAGGATGATGAATTGCGGCGAGCGCAGCGCCTGCCCCAACGACATCGCCGGCTCTCCGTTCGCGGTTGCCGCTTCAGCGTGACCACCCTGCAGCGCAGGTGGGCGGCGCACCAGGAACGAGACCGGGATCATGATCGCGCCGACCACCGCTGAGACGATCAGCATCGCGGTCCGCCAGTCATGGTGGGAGATCAGCCAGGCCGCCAGCGGCGACATCGTCATCGGCGCCATGCCCATGCCGGCCGACACCAGCGAGACGGCGATGCTGCGATGGGTATCGAACCAGCCGGTGACGCATGCCATCATCGGCGCGAAGATCGCGGCCGTGGCGGCGCCGACCAGCAGGCCGAACATGAACTGAAACGCCAGCAGCGATGGAGCCTGGCTTGCCAGCGCAAGGCTCGCCGCCAGCACGACCGATCCGGTCAGCACCACCGGGAGCGGCCCGAAGCGGTCGGACAGCGTGCCCCAGATCATGCTGGTGAAAGCCATCGCCAGGAAGCCGATCGTCATGGCGCTGGAGATCCCCGTCACCGACCAGCCGGTCTCCCGCGCCATCGGCTGCAGGAATACGGGCAACGAAAACATGCCGCCGATCGCGACGCAGCCGAGCAGGCCACCGGCCGCGACGATCACCCAGCGATAGGTCGAATTGCTCATTCCGGAACTCCCATGCAGCTCGTTCTGGGTGGAAGACGAACGAACCGGCATGGAACCGACAGCAGACGAGCGCTTCACCTCACTTTTTTGCGAGCGTGGCGCCCTCCAGCGGCTGCGACCGGGATGGTTAGCGACCAGCCAAACTGCACTCGGGCTGCGGCGCGATCGCGCCGAGCGAGCGGACCTGCACCAGTTCCGTCCCTTGCGTCCCGGCGATGAACATGTTCATCGCCGTGTGGTGATCCGGACCAAGCGTCACCGGGCCGGTCGGCGACGGAATGACGAGGCCCGCCATCGCGTCGATGATGGCCTCCTTGTCGAGCTTGCCGGCCTTCTCGGCCGCCGCCTTCAGCGCGATCAGGGTGTTGTAATGCGTCATCACATAGTTCGAGACCGCGACGCCCGGCTCAGCAGCGGCGCGGGCCTTCGCGACGAACGCCTTGACCGAGGGGTCGTCGCTGGCCGCGACCGCCGGCACCACCGTCACCATGTTCTGGCCCTTGCCGCGGAAGATGCCGAGATCGACCTCCGACAATCCAAGGAACGCGACGGTGATGTCCTTCAGTAATCCGGCATCGTCGGCCTGGCGGATGAAATCCATCCCGTCGCCCTTCAGCGCGAACAGCAGCACCTTGGCTTTGCTCGCCGCGACCTCCTTGATCAGTGGTGAGAAGTCGGTCTCCGTCCCCAGCGTGTATTTCGTCCCGACCACCTTGCCGCCGAGCTTCTCGATCAACGGCTGCGCGATGTCGAACATCTGATGCGGCCAGACCCGGTCGGCGCCGAGCAGGAAATAGGTGTTGCCGTAGCTCCGCGTCATGTAGGGAAGCAGCTGGCCGAGCTCCTGGTTCGGCACCGCGCCGAACGAAAACAGGTAGCGGCTGCACTTGCCGCCCTCGTAATTGGTGGCGTAGAGCAGCGGTGTCTTCGAGCTCTCGGCGAGCGGCACCAGCGCGTTCAGATTGCGCGAGGTGATTGGGCCGACCACGGCCAGCACGCCCTGCTTCTCGACCAGCGAACGCATCGCGTCGGCGGCCGGCTCCGGTCGTGTCTTGTCATCGGCATAGATCACCTCGACGGGCCGGCCGAGAATGCCTCCGGCCGCGTTGATGTCCTTTGCGGCAAGATCGAGCCCGAGCTTGGCCTGCTGACCGTAGAGCTCGACGCCGCCGGAAAACGGCAGCACCGCGCCGATACGAATGGATGCGCCGGATTCGGTGGCGCGCGAAGGCTGAAGCACTGTGCCGCCGAGCAGCAGCGCGAGCGTCGTGCAGATGATCGAACGTGATGGCATGTAGGTCTTCCCCTTCGGGCAGAATGCAATCTTGCTCGATCGATGTTATCGACGCGGCACTGAAGAAATCGTCAAGCGCGGCCCGCTTGCGTCACATTCGAGACTATGCTCGCCACGCGCGTCGAGACGTCTCCGCGACACCTTCCCCCGACATCTCCCGGCACCCGCATCCGCGGAATGCCGATTCACGCCCTGTATGACGATCTGCTGCCGAACGATCAGCCCTTCTTCGAATCGCCGCGCGTGTGATGCAGCAGATTGTCACGCAGCCTGACCACGCTCTTCTGCACGATCGGAAATTCGTCGCCGAGCCCGGTCGCTTCGACCAGCGACGCGTTGATCTCCTTGTCGAGCAGGCGGCGGCCGGCCGGCGTCAGACTCACCCGCACCTGCCGCTCGTCGGCGGGATCGCGGGTCCGGCTGATGTAGCCGCTCTGCTCCAGCTTCTTGAGGATCGGCGTCAGCGTGTTGGATTCAAGGAACAGCTTTTCGCCGAGCGCGCTGACAGTCTGCTCGTCCGCCTCCGACAACGCGATCAGGGCGATGTACTGGGTGTAGGTCAGGCCGAACGCGTCGAGGATCGGCTTGTAGGCACGGCCGAAGGCCAGATTGGCCGAATAGACCGCAAAGCACAGAAAACTCGATAGTTTTCGGCCCTTTGTGTCGGCCTTGGAGGAACGGGTCACGGGCGTCTCCGGAGTTTGTGAAGTCCCGACCAATATAAATCGTGTCCGATTAAATCGGAAGAGCTTGACACCGCCTGGCGCGGGACCTATTTCAACTCGCATCCGATTAGATCGGACACGATCTATATCCAACCCGAAGGAGTTCGCCATGACCGCCAATGCAAAGGTTCTCGTCACCGGAAAGACCCACGTCACCGCCGGCCCGAACGGCGCCGCCCGCTCGCGCGACGGCTTCCTCGACGTCAAGCTGCCGCAGCCGCACCCGGCCGCCGAAAACCTGTTCGCCGCCGCCTGGTCGGCCTGCTACATCGGCGCAATCCAGCTCGCCGCCGGACAGCGCAAGGTCAAGCTCGCGAGCGAGCCCGAGGTCGACGCCGAGATCGACCTGAACCAGGCCGGCAGCGCCTACTTCCTGAGCGCGCGCCTCAACGTCCACGTTCCCGGCATCGAGCGCGAGGTTGCGCAGGAGCTGATCGAAGCCGCGCACGGCATCTGCCCCTACTCCAAGGCGGTTCACGGCAACATCGACGTCACCACCACTCTGGTCTGAGACGATCACATGATGACCTCCGACGCGGGCCGGCCGCTTGCCGGCTCGCGGTCGGATCAGTCGCGACAACAACCCTGGAGTTCAAGATGACCAGCAAGCTGATGACGGCGACGCGCCTCCTCGCAAGGACGGCCTTGTTCGCTGCAAGTCTCCTGACGATCCCGAGCGCGCAGGCGCAGCAGCCGGCCGGCATCGCTCGAACCGATCTGCAGCGCCACGATCTCAGCGCGCCCGGGCGTGAAGCCGTCCAGGTGCGTGTCGACATCGCGCCGGGCAAGGCCTTCGGCCAGCACACCCATCCCGGCGAAGAGCTCATCTATGTGCTATCAGGCACCCTCGAATACGATGTCGACGGCAGGCCGCCGGCAACGTTGAAGGCCGGCGACGTGCTGTTCATCCCCGCCGGCACGATCCATGCGGCGAAGAATGTCGGCAACGTCACCGCCAGCGAGCTTGCGACCTACATCGTCGAGAAGGACAAGCCGCTGCTGACGCTCGTGAAGTGAACCGACGCCGCCTGCCCGCCCTGCGCACTTCTCATCTTGGGGCGAGCGCGGCGACATCCCGTCACTTGCTGCACTGAACCTCCGGCTGCCGCACCGTCCGCGCGTTGAAGATCAGGAAGCTGATCGCGGCCATGATCCAGACGCCGATGCCGCCATAGAGCATCACCCAGCCAAACCCGCTCGCCAGCGCCTTATGCACGACCGGGCCAGCCAGCTCCGGCGCGGACGCGGCATCGCCGGACGCGATCCGCTCGGCGAGGACACGGAGTTGCGCGCCGTCGAGCGCCGGCAACACCGCCTTCAGATGCGAGAGCACGCCGCTCGCCAGGATGAACCCCATCAGCGCGATATTGACCGACAGCGAGACCATCCGCGCGCTCATGTCGATGCCGGAGGCCATGCCGGCACGGTCGCTCGAGACCGAGCCGGTCGTCGTGTTGGTGACCGGCGTATTGGTGATCCCAAGGCCGATTCCGGCAAGCAGGCAGCCCGGCAACATCGTCAGCCAGTCGGGCTGCGCGGCAGCGCTGCCGAACTTCATCAGCATGAATCCGGTGCCGATGGTGAACAGCCCCGTGGGGATGATCAGGCCCGGCTGGTAGCGCAGCGACAG
Organism: Bradyrhizobium sp. INPA03-11B; assembly: GCF_040446015.1. Lineage (NCBI taxonomy): Bacteria > Pseudomonadati > Pseudomonadota > Alphaproteobacteria > Hyphomicrobiales > Nitrobacteraceae > Bradyrhizobium > Bradyrhizobium sp. INPA03-11B. The sequence goes on along the minus strand of NZ_JASGSR010000027.1, from coordinate 35,641 downwards.
CCGTTCGGCGAACGGCGGCATCACCAGCGTCGGCAATGTGTAGGCCAGCAGCGCAAGGCCGGCGGAGACGCTGTCATAGCCGAGGCCGGCGTGAAACCAGATCGGCAGATAGATCATGAAGGGCCAGTAGCTGAGGTTCATCGCCGCCGAGCCGACGATCGAACCGGAGAACGCCGGGATCCGAAACACGGAGAAGTCGAACATCGGCCGCCGGCTGATTCTCTCGGCGACGAGGAACGCTGCGAAGCTCACCGCGGAGACGCCGAGGATCGCGAGCCCCTTCGGGCTGACGAAGCCGAGATCCGGTCCCTGCGTGATGTAGAAGGCAAGACAGAACACCGCGAGCGACATCGTCACGATGCCGGCGACGTCGAGGCTGCTGGCCTTCGGATCGCTGGATTCATGCACGCCACCGATCGTGAGCACGAACGCCACGGCTGCGAACAGCACGTGGACGAGGAATACCCATTCCCAGCTCAGCACCGCGACCACCGCACCGCCGATGATCGGTCCGAAGCCGAGGCCGATGCCGAAGATCACGCCCCACCAACCCCAGGCGACGGCGCGCAGGCGGCCACCCTGGAATTCGTGCGACAGCACGGCGATCTGGCAGATCAAGAGCGCGCCGCCGCTCAGCCCCTGCAGAAACCGGGCGGCGATCAGCATCTCGACGCTCGAGGCGACACCGCAAATCAGCGAGGTGATGCCGAACGCCGCGATCGCGACCAGGAAGATGCGCTTGCGCCCGTAGCGGTCCGCCACCGTTCCGATCGCCATCAGCACGGTGGTCACCGCGATGGTGTAGGCGTTCATGATCCATTGCAGCGCCTTGAAGTCGGCATGCAGCACCCGTTCCAGCGTCGGCAGGATCGCGGGGATGCTGGAAATCTCCAATCCGAACATCAGGCAGGCAAGACATACGGCAGACAGCACGACGGCGCCGCGGCGGCTCAGTTCAGTAGACATGATCGGGCCTTTTGTTGTGGCAAGCCAACGGCATACCGCACGCTGTTGCCAGGGTGCTGCCAGCAGCGTCGGTCGATCGACTCACGATGTATTGAGGCAGCAGCGGCAGGAATCGGGTGGCCGCGGCGCTTCACGACGCAAAGCTAGTCATGGCTTGAGCATTGGTGAATTGGATGACTAGATATTTCAGAGACAACAATTCCGGATGACTGACATGACCACGCTCGACATCGACGCCGTGAAGACCTTCGTGACCATCGCCGAGCTCAAGAGTTTTACGCGCGCCGCCGAAGCGCTCGGCACCACGCAAGGCGCGATCAGCGTCAAGCTGAAGCGGCTGGAGCGCCAGGTCGGCCACAGGCTGATCGAGCGAACCCCGCGGCTGGTGCGCCTGTCGGCCCAGGGTGCCGAGTTCCTCGCACCCGCGCGCGAACTGCTCGCCGCGCATGACCGCGCCGTCGCCGGACTGTCGTCAGCCCGCCGCCGTTTTTCACTGGGGATCGCTACTCACGTCGGCGCTCCCGAACTTCCCACCTTGCTCGCCCGGCTCAATGCACATGATCCCATGCTCACGATCGAGGTGCGCCTCGGCGATGCCCGTGATCTGCTCGACACCTTCGATCGCGGAATGATCGACGCCGTGATCATTTTTCGGGAGGACGATCGCCGCGACGGCGTCGTTCTCGGCCCCGATCATTTCGGCTGGTTTGCCACGCCGGACTTTCTCCATCGCGCCGGAGAGCCGTTCCGATTGGCGGCATCGTCACCCGCCTGCGGCATCCTCAACACCGCCACGCGTGCGCTCGACGCAGCGGCACTGCCGTGGACGGAAACCTTCCTCGGTTGCGGCGCTTTTGCCGTCGCCGATGCGGTATCGGCGGGCTTGGCGATCTCGGTGTTCTCACGCCGGGTGGCGCCGCCCGGCACGATCGAGGTGACCGAGAAGTTCGGCCTCCCCGCCCTGCCTCCATCCGAGATCATGCTGCTGTCGACGTTGTCAGACGCGAGGTCGCGCGCGGCGTTGAAGACGTTGGCAAGCGCCTTTCGCGAGCACCATCGTCCGCCCGCGAGCGCCGGCAGCGCAGCGGGGAACACGCGAACCATCGCTGTCGCTGCCGGGTCCTGAACAATCAGTGACGCGCAAGATCGCCTACCGGCTAGCGCCGCGTGCCTTCGGCGCGCTTCCCCTCGAACAGCGCGCGTTCCGACGCGAGCACCTTGGCCAGAAAATCCAGCGTGGCGCGGATGCGCGCGGTGCGCCTGAGATCGTCATGCGTCAATAACCATAGCGCCGATCGCGGCTCGGCGAGCGGCTTCGGCGTCAAACGGCGCAGCGCAGGCGTGAGATCGCCGACATAGCAGGGAAGCAGAGCCAGACCCATTCCAGCCGCTGCCGCGTCGCGCAGCGCCGGAAGCGCATCGACGCGGCAGGCGACGCGCGCCGAACGCAAGTTCTTCCGCATCCAGTCGGCGATCACGGTCCCCGCCAGCGCGTCATCGAGCCCGATCCAGTCATGCGCAGACGGATCCTTGTCGTCACGCCGCGTGAAATAGGCACGCGATCCGTAGATCGCATGGGCAATGTCGGCGATGCGCCGTCCCACCAGCAACTCGGATGGCGCCGGCGTCGGCCGGATCGCGATGTCGGCCTCGCGGCGCGTCAGGTTGGCCATCGCATTCGAGACGATGATCTCGGGCCGGATCTCCGGATGCGCAGCGCGCATCGCCGGCAGATGCCGCACCAGTACCGCGCCGAGCGTGTCCGTGGTCGTGATCCGGACCGGACCCGACGGCCTGAGGTCCTGTCCCGCCAGCTTGCGCTCGAGCGCGAGCACCTCGTCCTCGAGCCGGGCCGCCGACGCTGCAGCGGTCTCACCGGCCGGTGTCGGCGCATAGCCGTCGCGGAAGCGCTCGAACAGCCGCGTACCGATCGCTGTTTCGATCGTGCCAAGACGGCGAAACACCGTCGAATGCGTCACGCCAAGTCTGCGCGCCGCGCCTGAGAGGCTGCCCTCGCGCGCGACAGCGAGGACGAGCCGAAGGTCATTCCAGTCGAGAGGGCTGTGCATTTTCGCAAACTCACTTGGCACCTCTGGATAATACCTTATCACGAACGGACAGGCCATCTTCCGGTCGTTGGTGCGGCGCGCCGACGATGCAGAGGAGTTGGCAGGTGACAAGCGAGACCACCGAGACATTGCGATTGCACGACACGCGGCCGGCGATGGTCGACCCGCGGCGCTGGCTGGCCCTGCCCGTGCTGCTGACGGGCGCCTTCCTGCCGATCCTCGATTTCAACGTCGTCAATCTCGCGCTGCCGGCCATTCGCGACGATCTCGGCGCGACGGCGAGCGAGGTGCAGTTCGTGATCTCGGCCTATGCCGCGACCTACGCGGTATTCCTGATCACAGGCGGCCGGCTCGGCGACCTGCTCGGCCGGCGGCGCATGTTCCTGACCGGTGTCGCCGGCTTCACGGTCGCGTCGGTGTTGTGCGGTGTTGCGTGGTCGCCCACCATCCTGGTCGCCGGACGGATTCTGCAAGGCCTCACCGCCACGGTGATGGCGCCGCAGGTGCTCGCCTCGATCCGCGTGCTGTTTCCGGCGGCCGAACAGGGCCGCGCGCTCGGCTTCTACGGCGCCACGTTCGGTCTTGCCAACATCTGCGGGCAGGTGCTCGGCGGCGCGCTGGTTTCGGCGCATCCGCTCGGACTGGCCTGGCAGGCGATCTTCCTGATCAACGTGCCGATTGGCCTCGTCGCGTTCATCGGTGGACTGCTGTACCTGACCGACTCGCGTGCCGAGCATGCCCAACGGCTTGATGTCGGTGGCGTCGTCCTGCTGTCGCTCACGCTCGGCTGTCTGGTCTATCCGCTGATCGAGGGACGCGAATCCGGCTGGCCGGTCTGGATCATCGCGATGCTGCTGGCGTCTCCGCTGATGCTCGCCGCCTTCGTCCGCTTCGAGGCGCGGCTGTCGGCGCGCGGCGGTGATCCGCTGGTTGCCCTGCATCTGCTGCGCAACAGCGACTTCGTGATCGGACTGGTGATGGCGCTCGCCTTCTACATGCTGTCGTCGTTCTATTTGACCTTTGCGGTCTACCTGCAAAGCGGGCTGCATTTTTCACCGCTGGCGGCCGGCCTCGCCACCCTGCCCTTTGCCACCGGATTCTTCGTGAGTTCGCTGGTGTCGTCGCTGGTGATGCAATGGCTCGGCGCGCGCACGCTGACTCTTGGCTTCACGCTCCAGGTCATCGGCTTCGGCATCGTGATGCTGTCGGTGGGCGGAGTGCTGCCGCAGAGTGTGGAGTTCGGCCTGATCTGCGGCGGGCTCGGCTTCGGCACCGTGATGCCGTCGGTGATCAAGGCCGTGATCGGCAGCATCGATCCGCGCCATGCGGGGCTGGCATCGGGCATGATGATCTCGACCTTCCAGATCGGTGCCGCACTCGGCGTCGCCGTGATCGGCGGCGTCTTCTACAGCCTGCTCGGGACGCATCCGCAGGCCGGCGACTACGCCCACGCCTTCACGATCGCGCTCGGCTGCAATGTCGCGCTGCTGGCGCTCGGCGGCTGGCTGTCGCTGTGGCTGCCACGCGAGCCGGCCGCTTGAAATCGGGAGAATGCCATGACCGCACCGCTCTACGATGCTTCCGTCCCGGTATTTCGCCAGATGCTCGGCGCACTCGCCGATCTCCTGCGCAAGGGCGAGGCCGACGCCCGCGAACGCGGTCTCGATCCCGACGCCATGCTCGCGGCACGGCTGGCGCCCGACATGCTGACGCTGGTCGGCCAGGTGCAACGGGCCAGCGATCACGCCAAGGGCGCCGCCGGGCGGCTCGCCGGTCTCGAGCCACCGCCCTTTGCCGACGATGAACGGAGCCTCGCCGAGGCCCACGCCCGCATCTCGCGGACGCTCGACTACATCGACACGGTCCCGGTTCGGGCATTCGACCAGGCAGCGGAACGCATCGTCACCTTGCCCTTCGGCGTCCCGCCAATGCCGGCAGCGCGCTATCTCCACGGCTTCGCGCTGCCGAGCCTGTTCTTTCACGTCGCCACCGCCTACGCCATCCTGCGCCATCGCGGCGTCCCGCTCGGCAAGCGTGACTTCCTCGGCAACTACCACCCGCAGTGAGTCCTACTTCTTCGCGACCTCGCGAAGCGTGTTGTAGACCCACTCCGCGCCCTGCTTGACGGCCTCGACGCCGATCCTTTCGTCGTTGCCATGCATCCGGCTCAGGATGTCGTCGTCGAGCGGATAGGGATAGATGCCGTAGACGGGCACGTTGCGCTCGCGCCAGGCGGTGGCGTCGGTCCCCGCCTCGAACATCGTCGGCACCAGGACCGCGTCCTTCCAGACCCGCTTGGCATTACGATCCAGCGCGGCATAAAGCTCGGTATCGACCGGCGACGCCGGGATCTTGCTCCGCATCAGATAGGCGTCCCGCGCCGCCTGCTGCGTCAGCGCGGTCACGATGCTGACTTCAATGCCGGGATCGCCGACCACGCGCTTGATCTCGGCGATCATCTGGTCCGTCGTCGTTCCCGGAAGCAGCCGCGTGTTCACCACCGCCTTGGCGTCGCCGGGGATGACGTTGGGCTTGATACCGGCGTCGATCATCGTGATGACCATGGTGTCGCGCAGCAGGGCATGCAGCAGCAGGCTGTCTTTGGGATTGTCGGCGACCAGCTTCTTTCCGGCTGCTTCGAGATCGGCCCGGTCCTTCGCGGCCAACAGCTGCTTGATATCGGCTGCCGTCTGCTCCGAACTGATCGGCAGCAATGCCTTGAAATAGGCTTCGGTCGCCGGCACCAGCTTGACGGCCGGATCGTGCAGCGCGAGCTTGGCCAGCGCCGCGATCAGGCGATCGTTGGCCATCGCCCCTGCCGGAAACGGCCGCGAGGAATGACCGGAGGGACCGGTCGCCTTCAAGGCAAAGGTCGCCGAGATCTTTTCCGCCGTCGTGACATTGATCTGGCGCACCGTTCCGTCGCGCTCCTGCAGGACGTAGCCACCTTCGTTCAGCGCGAATTCCGCGTCGATCTTGTCCCAATGGTCCTTCGCCAGCCACACCGTGCTGTACTGCCCCTGCTCCTCATCGGCCTCGGCCAGGAAGATCACATCGCGCGCCAGCGGCGTCTTCTCCTCGGCAAGCCGCATCACCGCACTGGCGAAGACGGCGAGCCCGCCCTTGAAATCCATCGCGCCCCGCCCGTAGACGAAACCGTCCTTCTCGACACCGGCAAATGGCTCCACGGTCCATTTCTCGCGTTCGACCGGAACGACGTCGGCATGCGCGGCGAGCAGCACCGGCTTCTTCGAGCCGTCACCGCGCAGCCGCGCGATGAAATGCGCGGCTTTGCCGTTCGGCGCGACGAAGATGTCCACCTCGGCACCCAGCGGCGCGAACTGCGACTTCAGGTACTCGGCGAGCGCCCGCGTATCGCCTGGCCCGTTCGAGGTATCGAAGGAGATCAGCTTCTTGAGCAGCGCAACCGTGCGGTCGCCCGGCTGCTCGGCGCGCGGATGTCCCGCTCCGGCACAGGACAGCAACGCGGCAAGGGCCAACGCAGCGAGGCGGGTCTTGATCGACGGCATCATGTTCTTCTTCCTCCCTTATATGGTTTTGAAAACAGGATAATCTGCGCCGCTCGCCCCAGGGAGCCCTCGCGCTCAAGAAGTTCTGGGGAACATCACCTTCAGCATGGCGGCTGCTAGCAACGTCGTGATGGCAAGGCCGGTGGAGAGATAGAGCGCGCTCGCATCGCCAAACCGGTCGATCACGATGGCATAGACCAGCGGCGCCGCCGCGGGCAGGATGAAGCTCGGAACGATGAGCCGGCCGACCAGCGTGCCGTAGCTGCGATGATCGAACAGGATCAGCGGCAGCGTTCCCCTGGTGATGGTCAGAATGCCGTTGCAGGCGCCGTAGAGCAACGCGAAGGCGATCGCCATCTCCCTCGACGACCCGCTGAACAATCCGGCGATGAAGGAGAGCGGCATGATCAGGCAAGCCATCAGATTGAGCGCCAGCGGATCGAGCCGTGCACCGAACAGGATTTCGCAAAGGCGCGCGGCGGATTGCCCAATGCCCCGGAGCGTTGCGATCCAGACGGCCACGGTGACGGCGAGCCCGAGACCTGAGAGCACCGCGATCATGTGCGCCGACATGCCGGCATTCAGGAAGTTGGCGCCGGTCATGATCACGGCATAGAGCCCACCCGCCGCTGCAAGCTGCCGGCGGCTGGCAGCGCGTGGTTGCTTATGTGCCGGCGCTGCGGAGCTCGATACGCCGGCAAACCGCTTGGTCGGGATCAGCACGTGCAGCGGGATCGCCAGCAGTGCGAGACCGGCATAGACCAGCACCGCGATACGCCAGCCGAACTGCTCCGAGAGCACGTGGCCGAGCGGCCAGAACACGGTCGCCGCCAGGCCACCGAGCAGGGTGATCCCGGACATCGCGCGGCGCGCCTCAGGTCCGCCGATCCGGGCCAGCGCGGCGAATGCCGCATCGTACAGCGTCAGCCGCATGCCGAAGCCGAGAACGATCCACGATGCGTAGTAGGTGCCGATCTGATGCGAGACCGCGAGGCCGGCGCAGCCGAGCGCGTTGATCACGGCGCCCGCGACCATGACCTGACGGCCACCGCTTCTGTCCACCCACCTCCCCGCAAGAGGCGACGTCACCCCCATCACCAGCAGTGCCGCGGCGAATCCGCCGTAGACGATGTCGCGCCCCCAGCCGAGATCCGCCGATATCTGCTCGCCGAAGCCGCCGATCAGATAATAGGTCGCGCCCCACGAGATCAGTTGAGCCAGCCCGAGGGCGGCCACGACGCGGCGAGCGATCACCGCAGAAATTCCCTCTCCGCGGGAAGCGTGGAGGCGCCCGGCCCCAGCGGCCGTTGCATCAGCACGGTGTCGACCCATTGCCCGAGCTTGAAGCCGACCGATCTGAGCGTTCCGACCATCTCGAAGCCCATGCGACGGTGCAGCGCGATCGATCCGACATTGCCGCTGTTGCCGATCACGGCGATCATTTGCCGCCAGGGCCCCGTCTCCGATCGCTCGATCAGCGCCTGCAGCAGCGCAGCCCCGACGCGGCGGCCGCGCAGCGCTTCCGACACGTAGACCGAGTCTTCAATGGTGTTGCGATAGGCTGGCCGCGGCCGGTACGCCGTCGCATAGGAGTAACCGGCCACCCGCCCGTCAACCACGGCCACGAGATACGGCAGCCCCGCCGCCAGCACGGCGCTCCGGCGGCCGCACATCTCGTCGACCGTCGGCGGCACCTCCTCGAAGGTCGCCAGCCCGTTGAGCACGTGATGGGCGTAGATGTGCTGCACTTCCGCCATGTCGACCTCTGTGGCGGCGCGGATCACTGTGGCTTCGCTGTCTCTCATCCTTCCACTCTCGTCCTGCGGCATCATGCCTGTGCTTCGGCGGCGCGGCGGCGCATTCTGCACGCACCATGGGCCCATCTCGACATCGCTGCGCGACAGTCCGACATCCGCCAGCAGACGATCGTCGAGCCCGCGTAGCGCCTGCCAGCGGCGGATGCGCGAATGCGGTGAGACCGCAAGATAGCGCCCCAGCTCGACGATAACGCCGCCAATGCGCTTGAGGCCAGACAATGCCTGCTCCCGATCTGCCGAAGCCGTCGCTTGCCGGACTATGCGCTACGGCCTTATATAAGTGAAGCTTTGATAACTTATGCGTAGCATAAGATGTACTTTGATGAAGAACCTCAACCTCGACTATCTCGAAAGCTTCGCCGTCGTGATCGATAGCGGCAGCTTCTCCGCCGCGGCCGAGCGGTTGCAGCTCACCCAGCCTGCGGTAAGCCTGCAGGTGCGCCAGCTCGAAAAGAGCCTGAATGCGACCTTGATCGAGCGGGTCGGACGACGGGCGAGGCCGACGGCCGCCGGCGTCGCCTTGCTCTCGCACGCGCAGCAGATCAACGCGGCGGTGACGTCGGCGGTCGACGCCGTTGCGCAGCAGACTACGGGAACGGCAGGCCGTGTGCGGCTCGGCACCGGGGCGACCGCCTGCATCTTCCTGCTGCCGCCGATCCTGAAGGAGCTGCGCACCGCGCTGCCCTCGCTCGAGATCACGGTCACGACCGGCAACACGGCGGAGATCGCGCGGGCGGTCGAGGACAACACGATCGACATCGCGCTGGTGACGCTGCCGGTGTCAGGGCGCAGCTTCGAGATCACCCCTGTCATGAACGACGAGTTCGTGCTGATCGCGCCGCGCGAGATGAAGCTGCCGGCGCGGATCACACCGGAGGTGCTGGCAACCAGGCCGGTCCTGCTGTTCGAGCCCGGCGGCAACACAAGGCGTACTGCGGATGAGTGGCTGGCGCGCGGCGGCGTGTCGCTGAAACCGTTGATGTCGCTCGGCAGCGTCGAGGCGATCAAGGAGATGGTCCGCGCCGGCCTCGGCTGCGCAATCCTGCCCGGCATGGCAGTGCCTGCCAACACCAAGCGCGATCTGATCGTCCGGTCGCTGTCGCCAAAGCTCTATCGCCGCCTCGCGGTCGTGATCCGCCGCGACAAGCGCCTCGACCGCGGGCTGCGGCAGACGCTGTCGGCGCTGAAGGCGCTCGCGGCCGCAAAAAACAATGGCCGCTAGGGAGGACGCCGTGCGTCCTCCCTGCTCCACCCCTCAAGTCGCCTTGCGTTCCTGCTCGGCGATCTTGCGGAACGCAGCCTCGCCGGCGTCGGTTACCGCCGCCCACTTCGCGTTCGGCGCGGTCTCGACCTCGTAATTGTCGTGCCAGTTCCACCATTTGTAGGTCGGGCCCTGCGGATAGCCCTTCGGCGAGTCCTCCCAGAGTTCCTGGCGGCCGAACGGCGTGATGTCGAGATAGCTCCACACCGTACCCATCGATTCGTCGCCGCGGCTGTTGACGAGATAGGTGCGGAAAATCCGTTCGCCGTCGCGGATGAAGACGTTGTGGCCATGCCACTCGGCGACGCCGAAGTCTGCGTCGAAACTGTCGGTGATCGTGTACCACGGCATCTCCCATTCCATCCGCGCCTTTAGCCGCGCGATGTCGGCCTGCGGCGCGCGTGAAGCATAGGCCAGCGTCGTATCGCGCTGGTTGAGATGCGAGAGATGGCTGACCTGGTCGGCGCCGAGCGAGCAGCCGCGGCAGCCGTGATCCGGCCAACCGAACACGCCGGGCTCGAAGAACGCGCGGTAGATGATCAGCTGCCGGCGGCCCTCGAACAAATCCAGCAGGCTCACCTTGCCGTTCGGTCCCTCGAAGACATACGGCTTCTCGACCGCCATCCAGGGCATCCGCCGCCGCTCGGCCGCAAGTGCGTCGCGCGCCCGCACATGCGCCTTTTCCTTCACCAGCATCTCCAGTCGCGCCGCCTCCCACGCCTCCTGCGACACCACAGGCGGTGTCTGCATTGCCGCCAGTCCGCCGCGATCGTTTTCAACCGATTTGCTCATGATGATCTCCATCTCTCGAATTGGACGAACTCCGGCACCACTGCGCAGTTCCATTGCTGGCGGCCGTTCGTCATTGGCCATGCCGCAATCTGGCGCGGCGGCGGTGGCCGGTGGGAGTGACAAGTGTGTCGGGATTTTCGCGCATGCGCTCCGATCGGTTCGATCTCCTTGCATGGTACTTGCACTCTGCAATCATCTGTGCGAGCCTCCAACCATGAAACAGACCGCGCGTGCTGCCGATGATGGCCTGAAGCTGAGCGCCTGGCTGCCCTATCGCCTGTTCCTCGTCGCGGCGCAGGTCGCTCGTCCGCTCGAGAGCTTCTACAGCGAGACATTCGGACTGAGCCAGGCCGGCTGGCGTATCCTCGCCGTCATCGCCGAACGGGACGCCGCCAATGCTTCCGAGATCGGCCGCGCCTGCGCGCTCGATCCGTTCGCGACCAGCCGCGGCATCGGCCAGCTCACGGAGCTCGGCTTCGCGGTGCGCCGCGCCGGCAAGACCGACCGCCGCTTCGCCGCAGTCAGCATCACCCGCAGCGGCCGGACCGCCTTCAACCGGATCGCGGCGCTCGGCAGCGCGATCGAGGCGCGGCTGCTCGCCCGCCTCTCGGAGAGCGAGCGGGCCACGCTCGATTCCACTCTCACCCGGCTCGAGGACGAAAGCGCGCGGATCGATGCCGGCGGCTGGCGCACGCTGCTCGAGGATGCCGGCGCGCCATGACCGCCGCATTGTTCGCGCTGACCGCACTGCTCTGGGGCGGCGGCGCGCTGGCAACGGCGATGCAGGCGGGTGTCACACCGGCGCCGTGGTCGGTGGCCCTGCGCATGGTGCTGGCAGGCCTCGTCCTGCTCGGCTACGGCCGGCTGCGCGGCGTGCCGCTCGCGATCCCGCGCAAGGATCGGCCGGCCGTCGCGTTGCAGGGCCTGCTGTTCTTCGCCATCGCCTTCATCGCCTTCTATGAAGCGACCGCGCGGATGCCGAGCGGGCTTGCGGCACTGGTGCTCTCGACCTCGTCGCTGTTCGCAGCCGTGATCGCGCGCGCCGCGCTCGGCGTCCCGATCTCGTCCGGCTTTGTGTGGGGCGCGCTGTGCGGCATCCTCGGACTTGCGATCATCTTCCTGCCAGGCGCCAGCGCGCACGGCGCTGCGCCGCCGGCGGGTTTCGCCTGGGCGCTCACCGCGGCGGTCGCGACCGGTGCCGGGACGACCGTCGGTGCGCGCAACCAGCGCGCCGGACTGCCGGTGGTCTCCGTGCTGGCGTGGGGCGCCTTCGTCGGCGCCGCGGCGAGCGCTCTGTGGGCGATCGCGACGGGCACGCCATTCACGGCCGACGTCTCGCTCTCCTACGCAGCGAGCTTCCTCTATCTCGCGGTCGCCGCATCTTGCATCACCTTCATGTTCTATTTCGAGCTGGTGCGCCGGCTCGGCCCCGGCCGCGCCGCCTACACGCTCGCACTCGTGCCGCTGGTCGCCCTCGTGCTGTCGGCGCTGTTCGAGCACCTTGCGCTGGGCTGGCCGGTGCTCGCCGGCGCCGCCGCGATTTTGGCCGGCAATGTGCTGGTGCTGGCGCGGGCCTAGATTGAATGCGCCTGCGATCGCGCACCAATTGACGCCGCAACGATATCTGACTAAAGTCAGATATATGCTCGACCCCGTTTCCCGCGTCCGCCGCTTCAACCGCGCCGTGACCTCCGCCGTCGGCGCGCTCGACACCTCGTTCCTCGGCCGCGGCCGGCCGCTCGGCGCCGCGCGCGTGCTGAACGCGATCGGGCATGGGCGCACCGATGTCGGCGAGATCAGGGATTATCTCGGGCTCGATTCCGGGCTGATGAGCCGGCTGCTGCGCAGCCTCGAGGACGAAGAGCTGATCGAGACCACCGCGCATGAGAACGACGCCCGCCGCCGCATCGCCAAGCTGACATCGGCAGGCAAGCGTGAGTTCAACGCCTATGAGGCGATCTCCAACCGGCAGGCGAAGGATTTTCTGGGCCACCACAGCCAACGCGAGGCGCTGCTCGCAGCGATGGATTTGATCGCCTCGGCGCTCGGGCGCGACGCGACCGCGCTGCATGAGATGGACCCGCGCAGCGACGAAGCGCGCTACTGCCTCGGCGAATATTACGCGGAGCTGGCGCGGCGCTTCAAACAGGGTTTTGACGTCAAGCTGTCGCGCGACCCCGATGCCAAGGACATGGTGCGCCCGCGCGGCAGTTTCATCGTGGCGATGTCGGATGGTCTGCCGCTCGGCTGCGTCGGGCTGAAAGGCACCGCGGCCGGCGAGTACGCGGAAATCAAGCGGCTCTGGGTCGCGCCCGCCGCGCGCGGCCTCGGCCTCGGCCGCCGCCTGATGGACACGGCCGAAAACGCCGCGCGCGAGCTCGGCATCGCGGTGCTGCGGCTCGACACCAACAGCGCGCTGGCCGAAGCCGGTCAGCTCTACCGCCGGACCGGCTGGACCGAGATCCCGCGCTTCAACGACGACCCCTACCCTGACCTGTTCTTCGAGAAGCGGCTCTGAGCGGCGCCCCCGCGCGGGTTGTCCAACGTCCGACGCTGGCCTAAGACGCTCGTATGACCATTCGCCCCATCGTCCGCTATCCCGATCCGCGGCTGGCGCTGCCGGCCGAGCCGGTGACCATGTTCGACGACGCGCTGCGCGAACTGGCAGCCGACCTGCTCGAGACCATGCGCGCGGCGCCCGGCATCGGCATCACCGCGCCGCATATCGGCGTGTCCCTGCGCGTCGTGGTGCTCGAGCTCGACGCGCGTGAGGGACCGCGAACCTATGTCAATCCGGAGATCATCTACGCCTCGGACGACATGATCCTGCACAAGGAAGGCAGCGTCTCGATGCCCGGGGTCACCGACGAGGTCGAGCGGCACGCGCGGGTCCGCATCCGCTACCAGGATCTCGACGGCAACATGCAGACCGAGGAATTCGACGGGCTGCGTGCGGTGTGCCATCAACACGAGATCGACCAGCTCGACGGCGTGTTCTGGATCCGGCAGCTGTCCCGTCTCAAGCGGGAGCGCCTGATCAAGCGATACGAGAAGATCTCGCGCGGCTAGCCGAACGTTACCCTCCCGCCATCAAATCCTTCGCCAGCGCCATATACGCCGGCAGTGTCACCGGGTCGTTGGCGGCATTACCGGCGGCGTGGTGCGAGGCGTAGCGCGCGATCACCATCTCGGCCTTCGGATCGATGTAGATGCCCTGGCCGTGCACGCCGCGCGCCATGTAGGCGCCATGCGCATTGTGCGTCACCCACCACTGATTGCGGTAGGACGCGCCGGGCAACGTGGTGTAGCCGGCCGGCTTGAACTTTTCGGGATCGCCGCCGCGCGCGATGTCCTCGACCACTTGCGACGGCACGATCTGGCGGCCGTTGAAGCGGCCGTGATTGCGGATGGTCTCGCCGAAGCGGGCGAGATCGCGCAGCGTGGTCGACAATCCGCCGCCACCGCTTTCGGTGCCGATCCGGTCGACGTGGTAGTGGGCATCCTCCTCGGCACCCATCGGCGCCCAGATCTTCTCGGAGAGCAGATCCGACAACGTCATGCCGCTGGCGCGCCTGATGATGAAGGCCAGCACGTCTGAATTGACGGTCTTGTAGGTGAAGGCCTTGCCGTGCTCGCCCTGCTTCTGCTGCGCGCAGAGGAAATCGAAGATGTTGGTGGCGCCCTCATAGCCCGGCGGGATCGGCGCCATGCCGTTGGCGCGCCGCAGCCCCCAGACATCGGAATTCCTGTCGGTGTAGACCTCGGTGTATTTCAACCCCGTGGTCATATCCATCGCCTCGTGCACGCGGGCATCGGCGAATGCGCTTCGCTTCAGCTCCGGCACATAGTCCGTGATCGGCGCCTGCGGATCGATCTTGCCCTCGGCGACCAGGATGCCGGCGAGCGTGCCGGTGAACGATTTCGTCACCGACATCGCGATATGCGGCTTGTGCGGCTTCAAGGCGCCGAAGTAACGCTCGTAGATCAGCTTGCCCCGATGCAGTACGGCGATTCCGTCGGCATAGCTGTCCTCGAGCATGCGCGCGAAGGTCTGCAGCCGGCCGTCCATCGTCACCGATGCGGAGGCGCCGATGTCGTGATCCTCGCGCGGCAGCACCGACGCCGGCCCTGCCCCGCGCCAGACATTCACCGTCGGCACCAGCTGGCGGATGTTGCTCCAGGCCCAGCGCAATTCGGGGAAGCTGCGGAACGAGCCGTCCTGGAACGTGACCGTCTTGTCCTGCGGCGGCGGAAAGCCCTGCATCCAGCCGAGCGTCTCGGGATCGCTCTCGGCGGCGGTGGGAGTTTGTTGTTGATTGGGGGCGGTCGCGACGGACATCAAAGTGGGCTCCGGTGGAACGATGTTGACATCGGATCATGGCATGCCCTCACGCCAGGAACATCCCATGTTTGCGCCGGGGTGATCGTCGCGGCGAGCGCATGCCGGCATGCGTCACGATAGTTTTGCCAACGTTCGAGCCTCGGCTGTGCCATCATGACGTCCCACCGAAGCGTGAGAACTTGGCAATGGATATCACCCTGCGCGGGATCTTTCTGACATCCGAGACGCCGGAGGCGACCGCCCGCTTTTACGAAGAGGTCGCCCGGCTGCCATTGGAGAAGATCGGCGGCAACGGCGGCTACGTCTATTGGCGCCTAGATCGCGACAACATGCAGATCGCCATTCATGAGGCGCGTGCGTTTTCGGACCATACCTACCCTGCAGACCATGGCTCGAACCTGACGCATCTCTACTTTCACACTCCCGACCAGCCCGCGTTTCTCAAGCACCTGGAGGGCCTGAACGTGTCGCCTGTCTCGACGGATGCGGTGGTCGTGACAGTCGCCGATCCGGACGGCCGCAAGGTGATGTTCGGAACGGCATGAGCGCGTCGCGGCCAGCACGGCTCGTTAACGTCCGCTCGCCGCCTGCTCGATCACCGCGATATCAATCTTCTTCATCGTCATCATCGCTTCCATCGCGCGCCTGCCGGTCGCACGATCGGCGGCGTTGACGAGCTCGAGCAGCCGCCGCGGCGTGATTTGCCAGGCAAAGCCCCAGCGGTCCCGGCACCAGCCGCACGGCAGTTCCGCGCCGCCGTTGGACGTCACCGCATTCCAGTAGCGATCGGTCTCCTCCTGGCTGTCGGTCAGCACCATGAAACTGACCGCCTCGTTCGGCACGTAGTTGGAACCGCCGTTCAGCCCGACGAAGCGGCGGCCGAGCACGGTGAACTCGACCGTCAATTCGTCGCCCTGCCCGATGCCCGGGATCGGCGACGCATGCCCCGCATCGACATGGCTGTCGGGAAAGGTCGCGGCGTAGAAGTCCGCCGCTTCGCGCGCGCGGCCCTGGTCGAACCACAGGCATGTGACGAGATCGGTCATGTGCAGTCTCCTTGTCTGCACGGAGGACGATTGGCGAAGACGCCGGCCGACAGGCTGACGAAAATAATTCGCGGGAACTGCGTTTGTGACAACACCGCCTCTCCACGCACCACTGTGGTTCTGGCCTTCGCCAGGACGACCGTGGGGATAGTTCGCAATGCAAGATGTCGGACAACGCGCTGTCATCACCCGCGAAAGCGGGTGGTCCAGTATTCCAGAGGCGATTGTGCTTGAGCCGAGAAGCCGCGGCGTATTGGATCGCCCGGTCCCGTCCTCACCAAGGCTTCGACGAGGCCATGAACCCCTGGCGCGCCGAAGCTTTAGCGGAGGCGGCGAGCCGGGCGATGACAGATGGGATGAGGGCACATCTCCGCATTCTCGCGACATGAATCGTCCGAGCTTTGCTCTTCGATTAGCGTCGAGGCAACTCAGTCGCGCGACACGGACAATCCTGCGAGAAGCGGCGCGTACGCGGCGAGCCTGCGCGAGACGAACTCGGTGAAGAGCCGCACGCGCTTGGTCTTGCGCGTCTCCCCCTGGGTGAGCAGCCAGAGCGTGCCATGCATGTGGAGGTCGGTGCCTGGCACCCTCGCCAGCAGGGGGTCGGCATCTCCGACAAAGCACGGCAGTGTCGTCATCCCGAGCCCTTGCCGGACAGCAGCGATCTGCGCCTCGCCGTCCGTGGTCCTGAACGGAACCCCCGTGGTGCGAACCTCACCCTCGCTTGCCCAGTCCGGGATGCCATGCATGCTGATGACGATCCACCTGACAGGATCAGGCGCGCCGGCGCGCCACGCGGCCAGTCGATCGCGGGACACGTAGACGCCGCCGAACAGCTCCGGCCCCTTCAGGCCGTGAAGATTGAGCGGCAGGGTCTTGCGGTCGTAAACGACACGGATCGCGACGTCGGCCTCTCGGTTGGTCAGGTTTGCCAGTTCGCCGGACGACAGGATTTCCATCTCGATGTCCGGGTGCAGACGCGCGAAATCGGCGAAGTCCGGCATGAGCAGGTGTGTCGCGAGGGTCGGTGCCAGCGTGACCCGCAGCAGCCCGCGCACGCCCTGGTCGCGCCCGAAGACGCGCGTCTCCAGCTGGTGCGACGACGCTTCCATCTGGTCCGCGAGCTCGAGGACCTCCTCTCCCGCAGCCGTCAAGCGGTAGCCCGAAGGCAGCTTTTCGAACATGTGCGCCCCAAGGCGTTCCTCGAGCTGGGCGATACGTCGGAGCACGGTGGAGTGATTGACCCCGAGGCGCTCGGCGGCAGCCCGCACCGAGCCTCCGCGCGCGACGGCAAGAAAGTAGCGAACGTCATCCCAGTCGATCATGGTGCAATCCGGCACCGCATGGTGCGCCTTCCGAAGCCCGCGTCTAACACATCGAACAGCAATACGGGCTGTCATCATAGCCTATGTCGACGAGCGCGGCCCCGTTCCGAACGGCGGATACCAATCATCGCGGCTGGCCGTCAGTAGTCCAGCCGGATCGATTTCGCACCACCGATGTGCGCGCTTCCGCACTCAACGCCCGACTCCGGCGGACCCATGTTGGCCGTCACGGGGGCCTCCCCCGAACGACTGAAAGCGGAACTGAAAGGAGAAGTCATGGGAAAGCTTGAGGGTAAAGTTGCAGTCATCACAGGTGGATCGAGCGGCATGGCGCTGGCGAGCGCCAAGCGGTTCGTTGAAGAAGGCGCCCATGTTTTCATCACGGGCCGGAGGCAGGAGGCACTCGACGCGGCCGTCAGGCTGATCGGCCGGAACGTGACCGGCGTGCGCGGCGACGCGGCCAATCTCGACGACCTCGACCGCCTGTTCGACACGGTGAAGCGGGACAAGGGCAAGATCGACATCCTGTACGCGAGCGCCGGCATCGGCGAATCCGTCCCACTGGGCGAAATCACCGAGCAGCATTTCGATGCGGCCTTCGGCCTGAATACGCGCGGCACGCTGTTCACGGTTCAGAAGGCGCTGCCGCTGTTCAGCGATGGCGGATCGATTTTCATGACCGGGTCGGTCGCCTCGGTGAAAGGCTTTCCTGGTTACGGCGTGTATGCGGCGAGCAAGGCGGCGTTGCGCTCCTTCGCACGCACCTGGCTCAACGAACTGAAGGGCAGGAATATCCGGGTGAACGTGCTCAGCCCGGGGCCGATCGCCACACCGATGCAGGACCAGGTCCTCACCGAGGAGGCGAAGCGGATGTTCGAATCGCTGATCCCGCGGGGAAAGATGGGTCGCCCTGAGGAAATCGCGGCGGTCGCGGTGTTTCTCGCTTCCGACGAGTCCAGCTTCGTGAATGGCGTGGAGCTGTCTGTCGACGGCGGCTTCTCGGCCATCTGAAAGCGGCAATCAATATCAACGCGGATCGGAGAAACATCATGAGCTACGCGATTGTAGGATTCGGCAAGGTCGGCCAGGCGCTCGCCCACGCCTTCGCACGCAAGAACATCGACGTGACCGTCGCAAGCCGCCGGCCGCCCGAGGCGTTGGCGCCGCAGGCTCAGGCGATTGGACCCAATGTCGTCGCCAAGTCGCTGCGGGAAGCGCTCGCGGCCGACACGATCATCCTGGCGGTCCCGTTCGAGGAGCATCGCGAGGTCGCGAAGGCCCTGCCGGACTGGAGCGGCAAGACGGTGATCGACACGATGAACGCGTTGCTTCCGCCTGAGGAGCTGGACGGTCTTCCGTCCTCCGCCTTCGCCGCGAAGGCGTTCGCCGGCGCCAGGTACGTGAAAGGCTTCAATCACCTGATTGCGGCCAAACTGGCTGCCGACCCGATCGTCGAGGGCGGCCACCGGGTGGTCTTTCTGTCCAGCAACGACGAGGACGCGACCGCTCCCGTGGCGGACTTGGCCAAACAACTCGGGTTCGCACCCGTTAAGCTCGGAAAGCTCAACGAAGGCGGCGCGCTGGTGCAGGGACGCGGCGGCACTTGGGGCCAGCTCATCTTCCAGGATCTGTTCAAGAAGCAGCAGTAGTCGGACGGCCGGCAGCCGGGCAGCCCGCATGAGCAGAGCGACATGCGGGATGCCATCTTGCGCGTTGGAAGAAAAGCTACCCGGATATCGCCGCGCTCATCCGGGCTACGCTTGCTGCCGCGCCTTCAAGGAGAGCACCGGCCTCTCGCCCCATGCCTGGCTGCGCCAGCACCGGCTGGAGCGAGCGATGCAGATGCTGCGCGACGGAAGCGTCGGTCGTGACGATCGCCGCTGCGCTTGGCTACGCCCCCCAAGACTTCTCTTGCGGCCGCATTCAAACGGCTGACCGGCGATACCCCGACCGATTGGCGTCGCCGCACGCGCTCACAGCAATCGCTCTGCAATGGCCGCAACGGCGCTGGGGCACCGGGGCACCAAACCCGCTAGATGAGCACCGTGCCCATGCCAACACCGGAGAAAAATGGCCTGGACGGTTCCAATGAATTCCTCGATTTCAAGCGTGCTGGCGATTGTGCTTGGTCTCGGGCTGGCGTCCGGAAACAGCGCGTGGGCGCAATCAGCGGCGGCGCCCGGCGAAGCGGGTGCAGCCTACCAGGATATGCCGGCGATCGCCCCGATCGGCGTCCGCGTGGACCACTATCTGCCGCTCCCGAACTCCACTGCAGTGCCGGCGGTGGATCCCGCCAAAGGCTACCGCCTCCAGCAGCTGGGCCATGGTCTCTACATGGTGACCGACAATGGATACCAGTCGATGTTCCTGGTCTACGACAACGGCGTCGTGGTGATGGATGCGCCGCCCAGCTATTCAGCACATCTGAAGCAGGCGATCGCGGAAGTGACGGATCGGCCGATCACCCATTTGATCTACAGCCATGCTCATATCGACCATATCGGCGGCGCGGCAGATCTTGGGGGACACCCCATCATCATCGCCCAGGACGAAACGAAACGTCTACTCGTTCGAGCAAACGATCCGAAGCGGCCCGTGCCCACGATCACGTTCAAGGACCGATACACGCTGAAGGTCGGCAGCCAGGTCTTGGAGCTCAGCTACCACGGTGTCGCCCACGAGCCCGGCAACATCTTCATCTGGGCGCCGGCGCAGAAGGTGCTGATGGTGGTCGATATGGTCTTCCCGGGTTGGATGGCCTGGTCGGGCTTCGCCGACGCGCAGGATATCCCTGGCTATTTCGAGCAGGTCGCCGAGATCGACAAGATTCCGTTCCAGACCTTGGTCGGAGGGCACGTGGACCGCGTCGGGACCCACGCCGACGTGCGCGAACAGCTCGAATTCATGAATGACGTCAAGTCGGCCACCAGGACGGCGCTTCAGACCACCGCCCCGTTCGTCGGGATGGCTGCTGCAGACAAGGCCAACGCCTGGGCAGTGGCCGACAACTACATCGACCGCGTGGTGGTCAGTTGCGTCAACGCGGTGACGCCCAAATGGCAGTCGCGCCTGGCGGCGTACGACGTTTTCATCTGGTCTCAGTGCTTCGCCATGCAGCAGAGCCTTCGGATCGACTGAACGCTCGTTATATCGGCCCGCTGACTGGGCGTTGGAAAAGGAGGATGACATGGATATCGGGTTGAAGGGGCGGCAGGCAGTGGTCTGCGCGTCGAGCCGGGGGCTCGGGCGGGCTTGTGCGCTGGAACTGGCGCGGGCCGGTTGCAATGTGGTGGTCAACGGCCGCGACCAGGCGACGCTGGAGCGGACCGCCGACGAGATCCGGACCGAGACCGGGGCGAAGGTGATCGCCGTCGCCGGCGACGTCACCACCCGCGCTTGCCAGGACGCGCTCATGCAGGCCGCGCCCCGGGTCGACATCCTGGTGAACAACAATGGCGGCCCGCCGCTCCGCGACTTCCGCGAGATCGATCGCGAGGCACTGCTGGCCGGCGTGGTCGGCAACATGGCAGCGCCGATCGAGTTGGTGCAGCGGGTGATCGACGGCATGGTCGAGCGGCGCTTCGGTCGCATCGTCAACATCACCTCGGCCACGGTGAAGATGCCGATCGCAAGGCTCGACCTGTCGAGCGGCGCCCGAGCCGGGCTGACCGGCTTCCTTGCCGGCGTGGCGCGGTCGGTGGCGCATGCCAACGTCACCATCAACTTCCTGCTGCCTGGGGCCTTCGAAACCCGCCGGCGCCGCACGAACGAGCAGGCAGCAGCCGAACGGCGCGGTGTTCCGATCGAGACCGTGCGGCAGGAGAGCCAAGCCGAGATTCCCGCCGGGCGCTACGGCGACGCCTCCGAATTCGGTGCTGCCTGCGCCTTTCTGTGCTCGGCCCAGGCCGGCTACATCACCGGGCAGAGCCTCCTGATCGATGGCGGCGCCTATCGCGGGATTTTGTAGAGCTAGCCGTGTAGCCCGCATGAGCGCAGCGACTCCGCTCAACCAGATGCCTTGGCCGGTTCGGACATCTTTATCCGGTTCTCGACGCTGGGACGCTCCTGCATCCTCGCGTACCATGCCGAAAGAGCCTCGCACTCCGCCGGCACAGCCACCTTCACGAGTCCCGCGAAGATCAAGCCGCCGATGATGGTGATATCGGCCATCGTGAACGCCTCGCCGGCGACGAACGGCTGCCGCTTCAGAATGCCGTCAAAGTAGTGCATCCCCTTCAGCGCCTTGTCGCGCTGACGGAACCCCCATTCGGGGTTCTGATAGATCTCGACATGAGGCCCAAGACCCGGCGTGGCGTGGTGAAAATAGACACTGATGGGGTCGAGCAGTTCCAGTTCGGCGCGCTTGCTCATCATGTGGATCACGCCCTTTTCGCGCGGCGTCCTGCCGGTCAGCGTCGGCGCGCCATCGAGCGCGTCGAGGTATTCGGTAATGGCCGTGCATTCGCCAATAAAGGTGCCGTCGTCGAGTTCGAGCACCGGCAGCGTGCCCGAGTAGTTCTTCGCGAGGAATTCCGGTTTCTTGTGTTCGCCCTTGTAGAGATCGACCAAGACGAACTGCACGTGCGATCGCAGGTTCTTCTCGGCCAAGGCGATGCGAACGCGGGCCGGATATGGACCAGTCGGCCAATCGTAAATCTTCATCACGACTCCAATTTTGTCTACCTGTCACTTGGTAGGTCCGATATGAATACTTCACATCTGGCTGGTCAAGCCCTACCTGTCACTTGGTAGATAACGAAGCAGTGAGAGGACGAATGAGTTCGAGCGCTCGGGAGGCCATCTTGGCGGCAGCAAAGCGGACCGCGCAGGCGCGCGGCTATGGCGGCTTGAATTTCCGCGATCTCGCCGACGAGGTCGGGATCAAGGCCGCCAGCATCTATCACCATTTCCCGAGCAAGGCCGAACTCGGCGTCGCCGTCGCGCGGCGCTACTGGGAGGACACCGCCGCCCAGCTCGAGGCGATGCTTGCGGAAACGGCGGATCCTGTCCGCTGCCTGCGTCGATATCCCGAGGTGTTTCGCAAGGCGCTCGAGAACAACAATCGCATGTGCCTGTGCAGCTTCATGTCCGCGGAAGTCGACGACCTGCCGGACGCGGTGAAGCAGGAGGTCCAGACCTTTGCCGACGTCAACGTGGCGTGGCTGAGCAAGCTGCTGGTGGCGGCGCGCCTGGTCAGTGCAAGAAAGAGCGAACAGCGCGCCCGCGCCATCTTCGCTGCCGTCGCCGGCGCGCAGCTGATGGCCAGAAGCCGCTCGAATATTTCGCTCTACGATTCCTTGATCGACAGCTATCGCGCCGCCGGCCTGCTGCCGGCGTAGCTCATCCATGGCTCGATGATCGATGTGGTACATCACGCCTCCTCGGCCGATCCGCCCTGCCCGCTTCAGCGGCGCGCGGGCATGAAACCGCATTCTCGCGACTGAACCGTCCGAGCTTTGTGCATCGTTCGGCCCTCTCGAAGCAGAGGGCGCAGGGAAAACCGGGTGCCGATCGCACCCATGGGCCCCGAGCAATGGGTAGGAAGCTCGGGGGTAGGACCACAGGTGTAACCGGAAACAACCCGGCTTTCCCTGCGCGATGGGCTACGGCTTACTTCGTGCTCTCCCCGGCGAGACCAGGCTTCTTTGTCACCGTCTTCGCCACGCGCACCGCGCAATGTGAAGAGACACCTGCCATGAGGGCGTCAGGACCACACGACTTCGCCGTCCGCCTCACGCGCACTCGTCAGTCGCGCATTCAGCGTCCACCGCATCTCGCCCCGCGTTCGTGACGATCGCGATCCGCCCCTCGTATCGGGTGAGACGCGCATATTGAACAGCTGAGTTGGGTCAAACGCCAAGCGGAATATTTTCTTATCCGCGGATTGACAGGTTTTGGTGAGTTGCCCGTCGGGGTGATTTGTCGCAGGGGGTGCGGCGGGATTTGATTTGCGTCACAGGCAAATCAGCACATATCGCACGATCGGCATGCAGGCGGTCGCGACGCGCAGAGAGAGGAGTTCGCCCATCGGGGCGACGCTTGCTGTCATCTGGGTAACGGACAACAGTCAGCCGCGCCCATAGAGCCCTTTCGGCCGCGGTATTCCCGAGTTCTCATTCAGCTTGTTGAAGAACTGCATCAGGAAGGCGTCCTGCTCTGCCTTGTCGAAGGACCGGAGCGTTCCGTTGTGCTCGACGAAGTCCTTGTGCATAATCGGCGACGATCGATTTAGCGGGTAGCCGTTATGCGCAATCTGCCGACCCGCTATCCCCTCTATGCCAACCTCCACCCTAATCGGCAACGGGACCTTCGACACGTCGCGCATGAACCTCAGGTATGCGTCCAGCTCTGTGATCAGGATGTTTTCGATCGGAAGAGTGAGGATAGCCTGTTGCTGACCAAATTCGCCTTGCCGAATGTAGTCTGCATTGACCCCCCAAATTTCGCCGTCACGAGTATACTGGGCGATAGCGTCGATATTGTGCGTTGCTCCTGCCGGCGAGAAAAAGCAGACACCATATTTGTTCTGCCGCACGCTTTCCAATCCTTGTGGCAGAGTGAAAGGTCCAAATCGCCCAATGTTGTCGGTTAGTAGATCGATAGCGAGCGGATGCGGCAACGCGGTAGTAGGACTTAATTTCAACCAGAGCACCTTACGGAACGGCATGACGTATCTGGCTTCCTTGCCAGGCCAGCCCTTATCTTCGGCTAGAACTTCTCCCTCGCTGAAGAATATCCCACGTCCAATTTTGGGCTTCAGTCCCTCGAACGAGACAGCGACTGGCTTGGGAACGTACTCCTTCAAAGCCTCGACCAACACCGCGACCAATTTCTTCTTCTCAGTCTCAATCTCCTTGCCCGTCGCGGTCGGCGCCAAATTATACATGATGGGACCGCCCTTACCTCCGAGGTCGAACGGCATGTCAGCGCGCTTCCCATAGTGGCTATTCATAACCATCAACACATGATCAGTCCCCTTGGATTTCAAGGCATAGCCGAGCTCGATGGCAACGTTCGGGTTCATCAGAAGTTTGCCATCTGACTCCACTCCTTCATCTGTTCTATGAGGGACGCCCTTCCCCACCGGCGTTACGTCCCCCACGAAGACGGCGGCTCCATCAATCTTCTTTAGAATTTCAATGGCCAGGTCTGGGCTGCCCTTGAGGTTCTTACGCCCGTAATCGAGCTGGAGCTTTCCGCCTTGGAAATCTTCATCAGGTTCATCGATTTCTTCAGTCTGGTTGATCTGAGCAGCCGCGGCTTCCAAAGCGCCGCGAATGAAATGTCGTGCAATCTTGCCCGGCAAGTCGAACTGCCAAGCCCAGAATATTTTCATCGGCCGCCTCCAAACGAAAAGACGTGGGGGAAATCGCCATATTAGCGAACTCAGGACTGAACGCCACCCCACGTTGTCAGCTAAAAATCCTGTCCAATATCCGATCTCGGGAATCAACTAGGTGCCCGCGATATGGCGTAGTAAAACTCAAGTCCATTCAGATCAGCTAAACTCGTCACATACTACGTGCACGGATACCGCAATGCATATCTCTAAGATTGAAGCTGCACAGCGACAGTTAGATACAGCAATTGAGCTGTATCTGCATGAATTCGATCTGCTGTCTATCCACACGTTAGCGTGGGCAGCATTCTCCATTCTGGTGAGCTATGACAAAGCCACAAACGCGGGCGGTGTGTGGGCGAAACACGTTCGTGAGAACCCCAGCGAGGACGCCAGGAAGATGGCGAATTTCCTTAAGCATGCCGACCGCGACCCGCTCGAACATCTTGGCGAACTGACGGATGAGTACACTCACCATCTTCTTCTTGAGGGATGCAAGCTGTACTTCGAACTGACCAACACCCGCACGCGGCCGACAGACGTCTTTTACTGCTATGACATTTTTCTCGATGGTGAAGCCCAAGATCGAGAGCTAGGCCGCAAAGACCGAAGTAGAAAACCACCCACTAGCGAAGAGATAGCGGAGGACGAACGCATCCATCTTAAGGCCAAGGAAAAACTGCTCGGCGTTGCACGACACTTTCTCACCGCTCAAGATTGCGCGTGGAGCGAGTGCCCTCCGCGCAGCTACGGCAGCGAAAGCCACTTGCCGGCTAGTAGTTTGGACGAAGCACAGAAGACCGCATCGGCACGTCGCACGAAGTGGAAAGGAGGTCTCTGATGGCAAGTCGCCGGCCTCCTGCCTTTGGCTCATCAAATACGCGTCGTTGAGGAAACACTAGAGATTCCTACTTACCTTCAACCGCGCAACCCCGGATAGTCAGGCGATACGCGAGACACTACGCTACGTACAGAGCTAAGTTCATCCGGGCAAAGCGCCCCCAAACAATAAGCCATCCCGAACATTAGGTTTGGCGCTTGTTGCTTCTGCGCGAGGCCCGGTCTCAGCGCGGTCGGTCAAGGCGAAATTCATTGTCAGGGACGTCCACGCGCCAAACAGTGAGAGGACGCACGATGAAGTCATCGTCATAATGATCCAGACGACAATAGATTTCAGCAATCTGCACTGTGGCGACATACACGGCTCTATTGGTGAGCCCGTGATACTCAGCGTGGTGCGCAGCATACCAGATCGCCTTATCTAGCGATGGCGTCCATGACATGCCCATGGTGTGAATTGGCCCTGCGCAGCCGCGGAACAATGTTAATCGATCACCTCTTGATCGATTGACCTGCTCGCCCAGCGGTTTGAGCTCAAGGAGTCGGTTACGATCGCAAGCGTCGAAGACGGCATTGACGATCGAAAGACCATGGGCCGCCAAGTTGGATGAATGCACGTAGGCGGCGAGCCACGATTCTTCGAGGACGCCCAGCTTTGCTAGCGTTTGAAAATTACGAACGATGAAGTCGAGTGCCGTTTCTGGGATATATCCAGCGAAGACTTCTCCACGATCAATCGCCGCTCTAACTGATATAGCGTCCTCTTTATCAATGCCTTCGAAGTCTAGTCGGTCCGCGTGAACTCGTCTCGCGCGCAATGCCCTACTCCCACTCAATCATTCCGGACGGCTCCTCGTCGTTGATTTGCAAGCACAAATCTTCAAGTCTGACGGACAAATCCCGACGGTATACCCGCTACAATTCTTCGGTGTTGAATTCACAGAAAAAATTGCTCCCCACGATACCCTGGCAATTCCGCTACCTATCGGAGCCTATCGACTGGACGGCGCGCCGCGTGCGAAATCAAGACTGACACCGCTCACACAGGCACAAAACCTCAGATACCGTCAGAGATCAGGAAGGCACCTTTTTCTTCCGCGACGCCGCTTCGCCCACTGCTTGTGCCAGTGGCGCACCTCTTTCCTGCCCAAGAACACCAAACAGCCTCGCTTGCTAGCCACCACTGCCCCGGCTCTTGATCCACAACGCAACGGCGCCAATCAGAGCCGTCAGCACCCCGCTCCACCAGATCGAACGCGGTCGTGCGGCGCTGATCGAACTGAGATAGAGGAACGCGCCAAGCGCGACGCCATAGTGCTTCCGAAATTCCCCACTTCTGCGAGCGATTTCAACGAGATCCGAAGATCTGGCCTCATGATTTGCCACCACCACCGCCTCACCTTTCTCTTTGCTCAGCATGATAAAAGTGAGTTGGGTGTCTCGTCGAGTCTTATTTCGTATTTTCCGAATAACGTGATCGAAGCATGCCGTGTCGCGACGCGAGAGGTAGAGGCCACCATGTCGTGACGCGAAGTGGCGCGGCTCACGAGAGTCCGCCTGCATCCAGCGGCGCGCAAAGGTTTCCGAATGGGTTTCTTCAGCCAGTTCCGGAGGGAAAGACGCCGACCCACCCGGATCCATCCACGCGCCATGGACCTATCCACAGGCACTGCAATGTCCGAACCAGTTTGATCGGGTAGACTGGCGAGCTTTCAACCAGACCGTCTGCCACCCGATATGACCGTTCAACCAACCCTCGCCGAGATCGCCGGCATGCTGGAGCAGTCGCCCGACTACAGGGTGCTTCGCCGGCTGGTTCCACGAGCCGAATTCACCCCGCCCGCCGGACAGCCAGAGAAAACCGCGATCCTGCTCGACGTCGAAACCACAGGCCTCGATACGGCCAAAGACGAGATCATCGAACTCGGGATGGTCAAGTTCAGCTATCTGGCTGACGGAAGAATCGGCCGGGTGGTCGATGCCTTCAGCTGCTTCAACCAGCCGTCGATCGCAATTCCCCCCGAGATCACCGCACTGACTGGCATCACCGACGAGATGGTGGCGGGCCACAGCCTCGATGAAGAGCATATCAACGCGTTCGCGTCCGATGCGGTCGTCGTCATCGCCCACAATGCCGGTTTCGATCGCAAGTTCATGGAGCGTTACGCGCCTCTGTTCGTGCTCAAGGCTTGGGCCTGCTCGGTCAGCGAGGTCGAATGGCGCCGACACGGCTTCGAGGGATCACGCCTGTCCTATCTTTTGGTGAAGGCCGGCCTGTTTCATGAGGCGCACCGGGCAGTCGACGATTGCCAGGCGCTGCTCGAGATTCTGGCAATGACCCTGCCCGAGCTCGATCGCACGGTGCTGTCGGTGCTGCTCGAGCGCGCCCGACGCAAGACGATCAGGATCTGGGCCGAGCAGTCGCCCTTCGAGCTCAAGGACGAGCTCAAGCGGCGCGGCTACCGCTGGAGCGACGGCGCCGATGGCCGGCCGCGGTCCTGGTACATCGACGTCGATGATGGCAATCAGGTCAGCGAAATCGAGTATCTGCAGGAAGCGATCTATCAACGGGACACCGAAATCCGGACCCAGATCTTGACCGCGTTCGACCGCTTTTCGGCGAGAATCTGAACGCCCCGCGCGTCAGCCGGGAAACTGCGGTTGGATCAGCGATACGATCATCCATCAACCGCCCTTGTGAACTTGGTGGCCCGGCGATCGGTAGCCTACCCGGCCGGCGTCTACCGCGCGTCTCTACAAGACTTTAGTCACGTCGCCATTGATCTCGCCCTCCGGTTGCGCCTAGTCTCTTCATTGCTGGGGAGAAATCGAGAATGAGACTTTTGAGTATCGCTGCGGCGTGTTTGCAGCTTGCTGCGACCACGAGTTTGTCGGGATGCATGGAGACTGCGGGTCCCACTTTCAACGGCCCATCGGGCAAACCGGTAAGCACGGCGAAATGCTACGCTTCGTCTGCCGGCTGCTTACAGCAAGCTTCACAGGCGTGTGCCGGCCCCTATCAGGTTCTCGATAGCGAAAGCCATTCCGGTGGTCTTGTCGCAGACCTTATGCCTGGACCGGTCACCTGGTACACACTCACTTATCAATGTGGCCCATCCGACGGGAAGATGCCGACATTTGCCTTTCGAGGACAGCAATTCGTCGATTCGCCCACCGTCGTCGTCAATACACCGGCGTCCTCGGCTCCCCTTTCACCGCCAATCACATGCCAATCGAGACGGGTTGGCGGAATGGTGCAGACGACTTGCTAATTGGTCGGGCGTCACGGCTGACGAGTAAGCGGCGAGATCAAACGCCAGATGGCCTCGGCGGAGTCGTGGGCATGTATGGCAGCATTTGCGGCCAAAGCCTGGGAATGAGACCGCAGGGATAAGCCTGCTCGTCCCGGCTTTTCCAAGGAACCATGTGGGCAATGTCGGCATTACCGACCTGCGGCGGTTGCACGGTTGCATTGATATCGCAGGTCTTCGACGGTGCCCAGGCCACGATCATCTTCTCCGAAGTTCAGAGAACGTGCAACGGTTCCGCGCGGACGAAAGCCTGCAAGTACCCCCGCCGTCCAAGCGCGTCAGCAGTCGCCCCCGACGCTTCGCGCAGCACAATACGTGCGGATGTCGTCCGATCCTCAAAAATACTCGATCGAAATTCAAATAGCCGCCATCGCTGTCTACGCAGCACGCCGAGGTATGGAAATCGTCCGCACCTATTCTGATCCTGGGCGCAGCGGTCTCACCATTGCGCGCCGTAAAGGCTTGCAGCAACTCATTGATGACGTCGACAGTGGACGGTCGGATTTTGATTGTGTCCTCGTTTTCGACATTAGCCGTTGGGGGCGTTTTCAAGACACTGACGAAAGCGCCTTCTACGAGTTCATTTGCAGACGTGCGGGAATATCGGTTCACTATTGCTCTGAAGAATTTGAAAACGATGGCAGCCTTTCATCTGTGATACTCAAGAACTTGAAGCGCGCGGCAGCTGCGGGCTTCAGCCGGGACCTGTCGCGAAATTCATTTATGGGTCAGTCGAATATCGTCGACCGAGGATATTGGCGGGGCGGAGCGGCACCCTACGGGCTGCGTCGGATGCTCGTCGATGCAAACGGCAAACGTAAAGGGGTGCTGGAGCGCGGCCAGCAGAAGAACTTGAAATCTGAACGGGTCGTGCTTGTCCGAGGGCCTAACTCGGAAGTCAAGACCGTCCGTCGCATCTTCTCGTCGTTCGTGATCCACAGGAAAAATAGGACGCAAATTGCGGAAGAGCTAAATGCTGAAGGCTTGTTAAGTCCCGGTGGAAAACGATGGACCGCGCTGACTGTCAGCAACCTTCTCGCGAATGAAACTTACTTAGGTCATATCGTTTTCAATCGCAGCTCAATGAAACTTGCCGGGCGACGTGTCGTTAACCCGCCTGAAATGTGGATACGCCACGACAACGCCTTCGAAGGCATCGTCGATCCGCGTCTTTTCGCTCGGACACGAAAGCGGCTCGCTGAAGTCGCAAACAACAAGAAGGAAACTGATCAGCAGTTGCTTGATAGTCTAGCGGCTCTCCTGCGACGAAGAGGCCGATTGTCAGTGCACATCATCCAGGCGGCAAAGGGCGTGCGTCACCCCGCTGTATACACAAACAGATTTGGCTCGCTCATGAGAGCCTATGAACTTGTTGGCTACAGGCCCGACAATCGGTACCGCTTTATGGAGATCGCCGTCGAAATTGATCGCACGATCTGCTCGGTGGTCGATGATATCATCATTGATCTTAGGGGGCGCGGTGTGAACGCCTCGTTTTTGCACGAACTGTATCTTGTTACGATTTCCGGAGGATTGACTGTATCGGTAGCAGTGGCGCGCGCCGTTTCGGACGGTGACACCAGGTCTCGCCGATGGGAGGTACGGAAGCTCAAGTACCAAAAGGCCGAACTTACGCTGTTGATTCGGATGGACGGTGGCAATAGCCGCATTCGCGACTATTTCCTTCTCCCGACCGCGGCGCTTCCGTTGACGAAGGACAGAAAGAAGCTACGCGTGTCGGATCGTCTCTTTAGTCGAATGCGGCTCGACAGCCTTGAGGCCGTTATGGCAGCCCTCTACGGCAGGCTGCGTACGTCGCGAGAAGAATGCAGCAGGATTAGCGCTCTCTCTCTCGCGAAACAGAATGAAAATGCAACCTTCCCGATCTCCTTCCCCAAGCTCGGTCAGATACCGGCACAAACAACAAACCGCTCCGCAAAAAAGTCGGGTGGCGCACGACACTGATCGAGCGCAAAATGAGACTCCAAGACTATCTTTGCCAGAATTTTCCTAACTTCATGTGCAACCTCTACTCAATCACGACCAACCAAGCTGCCATCCTGAATCTATTCCGCGTCGTCAACCGCTACGTTGGCACTTTGCGCCTGGGCAATCGCGGCGTCCGTGTCGGTTGACGATCAGTCCGCCCAGCAGGTAGATGCGGCCGCCATGGAAGCTCGCTACGCCGCCGCGCGCCAATTTGTTCCGAGCAGAGGCAGGAAGTGGCAGCGGCCGGCCGGCTCACGCACGAAGTTGGCATACCGCTCCAAATAACAAGCGATAGATCGTCGGAGCCACTGTTTGGTGCTTGACTGAGGCATAGCGCTAGCCGCGCTCACCACGCGTAACGCACCACTCCCTTTCCGGCATATGAGCGCGTAACGTTCGAGAATTCTCCTTCGAAGGTGGCTGCCAGCGACCAACCGCTAATCCACGTCACTTCGGCCGATCCAGTGACCAAAGCGGAATCGAACGCCATCGCGGCACCGTTCACCACGAAACTCGCACCTGGCAGCGTCTGGAATGTCGCGGCAATCGAACGATCCGGATTGAAGGCGTGGGCCCAGGCGGCGCGGCTGCGCAAGGTCAAGATGCCGTCCTGCATGGCGAAGGATTTGTCGGTGCGCAATCCGAGCTCGCTTCGCGTATCAGTGACACTCTTGGCGGTGTAGTTCAGCGCAAAGGTTGAGAGCCCCGAGACGATGTTTTCTGCGTAGGCAGGAAGATCGAATGTTGTGAACTGACCCGCCGCGTAAGGCGTGATGCCGACGCCATTTGCGGTCGGCGCAACAAAGCGATAGCCGCCCTCGAGCCGGCCGCTCCACGCATTGGCGTTGAACTCGGCGCGCAGCCGATCCACGCCAGTGGCCGTCACTGTACGATCGGTCGTGATGTCCTGCCAGCCATAGGCAACCGCGCCGACAAGGTAGGCAGGACCGGCGTCGTGCCGCACAAACGCGCCTGCCTGGAACAGATCAGAACGGCCGGCCCCAAGGCCATTGACACTAAAGCTGGTCCCGCCGCCTGCCACCGCAAACCCGGCGACGGTATCCGACGAAAATCGATAGTCAGCGCCAACCGCTGTGCCATAGATACTGCTGCGGGAGTCGTTGGAGCCGAGGCTTCGTGGATCGCCAGAGGTGTTCTGCGAGCCACCATAGCCCGCCGCCCAGACGCTCCAGCGCTGCGCGAAGATCTGCGCGCCCGGCAACGCTTTCATGTTCATCGCCGCATAAGCACCGCGCTCGCGCGTATCATAGCCCTTCGCCGCATAGGAAAGGCTCTCCTCGGCATAACTCAAGCTGCCACTGTGGCCGGCGACGTCTCCACGCCCGGACACGAAGGGATCGGTCAGCAGTCCCATAAACAGTTTCATGGCATCGAAGGTGGCTTGCTGCGAGCCTGTGGCGCCCTCACCGGACGCCTGGGTCAATCCTGCCGGGGTTAGCCCGCCGAGTGCGACTGGAATTCCGCCGGTCGTGTTGAAATAGTTGACAAGCGTATTGGCCACGTTTTGCTGATTAATGCTGAGTCCTGAGCCAAAATTCGGCGCGGCCGGCGGCATGAAGTTGAGCGCGAGGTCGAGATAGGCTGTGTTGGCGTCGTAGCTCAGGCTGGCCTTGAAGTTGGACGGAAGGTTCGTGTTCACCAAAGGACCAAACGTACCGTTCATCCCGCCTGCGGCGCTCAGGATCGTGTAGCGCTTAGAGACATAGCTTCCGTTGGCGTAGCGCGCATTCACCGTCGCGCCGCCCAGCGTCGCGATCCCGGTCACCTGCGCGAGCGATGACGTCGTCGGATTGAGGGACACCAGATACTGGGCGCCCGACTGCAGCGCCAGGTTGCTGTTCACGGTCATTGATGTGCCTGCGACGCCGCTCCCCGGGGCAAAGACGCCATTTGTTGCGATCGTAGTATTGCCAACGGTACCAATGCCGGTCAGCTGAGCGAGCGAGTTCACGGTTGTCATGCTGGACGACGCAATCGACCCGTCGACCTCGAGCACACCGCCGTTCACCATAGTCGTGCCGGTGTAGTGGTTGATACCGGACAAGACCTGCGTGCTGCTGCCATTCTTGACGATCGCAAGCCTGGGACTCGCTGCGCCGCCCTCACCGCTGACCCCGTCCCGCAACACGCCGGAAAAAGCATCCGTGCCGCCTTTCGCGCCAGTGATCGTCAGTACCGCAAGGCCGGAGGCGCCGGCGTTTTGCACCACGCCGCCGCCGGCGGCACCGTCAGCGAGCGAAGCGATGCTGTTGCTGAAGCCGCTAAGGGTCAGCGTTGCGCCCGCATTCACCTGAAAGGCCGAATTCGGGGACAGCGCAGTAGTCGAATTGGCGATCAGGGCCCCCGAATCGACATAGGTGATCGCGGAATAGCTGTTGTTTCCGGCGAAGATCACTTGCCTCTCGATGCCGACGCCCGTGCTCTCGATGACGAATTTGCCGCCGCTCGCCCCTGGCGCGTCGGTGATATCGCCGGTGAAGCGGAAGAAGCCCGAGCCGGAGTCCACTGTGCCGCCGTTAGCCGTGATCTGGACCGCATTGCCAATCACCCGTTCACTGATTCCGGCCTGGGCCTGCAGCTTGCCTCCGTCGAAAGTCAGTGTGCCGGTCCCGATCGCCGAGGAGGCGATGCCCGAGCCAGGCTGCCCCGGCGTGTTGAACACGGTGTCGACGCCGAGCTGCAGCGTGCTGGGGCCCGCAGAAGCGCCGCAGGTCGCGCCGCCCGATGCGCCGCAGATGGTTGTGCCACCTGAGTAGGTGTTGTGTCCGGAGAGAACCAGGGTGCCTCCCCCGTTGACGACGACATCACCCGGCACGACAGGAGGCCCTGGCGCGTCGCTAATAACGCCAGCAATGGTGGTGGTCGTACCAGGGGCAACCGTGAAGGTCGGATCGCCTGAGAGCTTGATGTTATTGCCGATGGTGAAGTTGCCGGCTGCGAAGGATAACTTCGTTCCTGCCGCCATCCTGACATCGCCGGTGCCAAGTGCACTGTCATTGCCGATGACGATGGTGCCGCCGTCAAGCTGCGTGCCACCCGAATAGCTGTTGGCGCCGGACAAGATCAGTGCGCCGGTCCCGATCTTTGTCAGGCTGCCGCCGTTACCAGAGATCGTGCCGGACACCTCAGTGCTCATGTTGAGCGATCCGGTGGTCAGATTCTTGGCACCGAGGACATAGTCGCCAGCGCCCGCGATCGACCCGACACTCAACCCGTTCGACGTCAATCCGGAGATATCGACAGTACCGCCCGCATTGGTGACGAGCTGCGCCGTCCCGCCGGTGCTGGTGCCGATGAAGAGCGTTTTGCCAAAGGCATTGGTGGTTATGACGGCGTCGCCTGCTGCAGCGGAATTAGCGAACTGAAGCGTACCTGAGTTTCCGGACGCACCGCTGACCACAAAGCTCGGATGATTGCCCGACTGATTGTCGACGCCAGCTCCGCCAATCACCAACGAAGCAGGTCCGCCAGCTCCTCCGGTGACATTGAACGTGAATGCAGCCGCACCATTCAGGAAGCGCAGCCCACCGACCTGCGTCGACTGATTGATATCGATTGTTGTGACAGTCGATGCCCCGAACTGCGCAATATCGGTCGCAGTCGGGACCGATCCCACTGTCCAGTTGGCGGCGGAATTCCAGTTGCTGTTGGCCGGTGTCGCCAACCAACCTGGTTGAACCGATATGACTTGCCGCGTTGCTGTTGCGACATCGTTCCAATTGAAGCTCGGCGTATTGGGATTGGTGCTGAAGAACATCTGGATCTGCTTCTGACTGGGGGTACTCCAGTCAACCCAGATGCGCTCGAAATTCAGCTGCAGGAGCGGGATATACGTTCCGAAGCCCGGAACAACGTTGGGCGTCGAGGAGAACGTCACGTTGCATTCGGCGGGCGTGCACGAGCCTGCAGAGGCGCTGCTGTTACCAAACTGGACCTGGCCCAAAAGGCCGCCGCCGTCGACGCTGATGCTTGTCCCGACGATAGAGAACGAGCTCGGCGATCCGACCGACGCCGGAATCGTGAAATTTGCCGGATTGATCAGAAACTGACCGCTGCCGTGAGACGACGAGAAGTCGATGTCCCAAAGGTCAGTTGCCGCAGCCGAACTCAGTTGAACACCGAAAGCCGCGGCAACAGAAAAGCCGGTCAACCAGTGACGACGCATTCCCATCCCCCGCGCCCTCTGTATCGTAGGTTGCAGCAGATGTCACGTACGCGTTGTCGCACCCGTGTCAACCGCGGCGCGGCCACTGGCGCGGTATAATACTGCCTGCTCCGCATGTATTGTGGGACCGGCGCGACGCCGGAGCCGCTCGGCGGGTGCGACCCCAGCTCCCGACTGGTCATCAGTACGTTGGCAATCTTTCTGTCTCAGTGTGGCTTGCGCTTCAACAAGTCTCGCGGCAAAGGAGCCGCACCTCTGCAAATTCAATAGAGCGGCACGCCGCATTCAACCGTTCCGCTTCTGCTGCGTGAAGTCCCTTGCAGGCGGATGATTCCTTGTCTTCGTTGCCCGCCACCACGCCAGTCGCTCGCAATAGCGCTTCACGAGCGCCGCGGCGGAGCTGTCACCGGTGACCACGATCTGCGGCGCTCAATCCCTCGACAACGTCCTCGCGATATTTGACCGTCCCGTTTGCGAGCAACGGCGTCATTTCGTCCAGACACTCCGGATACATGTGAAGGTAGTCTTCGAGCTGCATCCCTCACGTCGATTTCGCCGGTAGAGGATCAGATTCAGAAATTCCGGTAGGCGGCGGCCCCTTGCGCCAATTCCGCCTTTCTATTTGCGGCCATGCGAGAACGAGATCTACGCTGGTGTCTCGCTCACTCCGATCAACGGCCCTCTCAAGGCCCGCGGCGACGACTACCTTTGCTGGTCGCTGGCAAAGCGGAAATTCGCTCAAGTAGTGTGCGGCCTATGTCGGTAATCTCATACTTGACTGTCGGAGGAATGGTCACAGTTCTCGTTTCGATAATGGCGCCCTCTTGC
>NZ_JASGSR010000279.1:0-642 GCF_040446015.1 Bradyrhizobium sp. INPA03-11B | reverse complement strand
TGGCTGGTGTTCACGCTGGCGGTCAACACGGCGACCGGCGACGTGACACTGACGCAGGACCGCGCGGTGCACGAGCTCACCGGCTCCAGCCCGGACACCCATGAGGGCATCAGCCTGACCGGCGGCCTGGTGACGCTGACCGCGACGGTCACCGACAAGGATGGTGACAGCGCAGCGCAGAACCTCGACCTCAGCAGCCACGTCACGTTCCACGACGACGGTCCGTCAATTGGATTGAGCGGCCGAGTTGGTTCGCTGAACACCTTTGAGGCCTACCTTTCGGCTTCGACCAATGCCGGCATCAATGGCTCGACGCCGGATCTGGTGCCGACCCAGGGCCACACCTTGGACACCGAGAGCTTCGCCGGTGCGTTCACGGTTGTGACCGGCGCCGACGGCGCGACCACGGCCTATGCGCTCAGCATCGCGGCCAATGGCACCGCGACCAATCTGATCGACAGCGCCTCCGGTCTTGCGGTCGTGCTCGACCAGAGCGGCAACACGATCTCCGGCTATGTGACCGGCCATGAAAATGACGCCGCCTGGCTGGTGTTCACGCTGTCGGTCAACACCGCGACCGGCGACGTGACCTTGACGCAGGATCGCGCGGTGCACGAGCTCACGGCCTCGAGCCCGGACACC
>NZ_JASGSR010000278.1:0-692 GCF_040446015.1 Bradyrhizobium sp. INPA03-11B | reverse complement strand
CTAGGGCATGCACAGATCTGATGCGACAGATTGACTCGGACGCTGAGCCTGGGATTCCAGAATCGGCAATGCATGTGATTCCTATGTCGGCACTTCGATTTGGACGGAGGTGCCGGCATGTTGTCGCGGATTGACTGGACGTTGGGCCGGTTCGGGGATCGTCGTCTCGATAAAGGGGGGCGGCGCTTGTCGGACGCATGGTTGCGGGCAAGGATGTGTGCCTGCGGCGGCTTTCGAAGGGGAACCGCGCGCTGGAAGTGCGGTTCAACCGCTTTCTCGGCAATGGCAAAGTGACAGCGGAGCGGATCATCGACAGCTGGAGCGAGAGCACGGTTGCGGCGATCCGAGGCCGCCATGTGCTGGCAATCCAGGACACCAGCGAGATCCACTTCAACACCACCGCGCAACGCCGGCGCGGGCTCGGGGAAATCGGCAGGGGCAATCACCATGGCGTGCTGCTGCATCCGCTGCTGGCGGTGGATGCGGAGAGTGGCAGCTGCCTTGGGCTTTTGAGCGGCGAGGTGTGGACGCGTGAGGGCCGTCGAACCGTCTCGCATGACAGCCGCGACCTGCCGGACAAGGAATCGCAGCGCTGGATCACCACTGCCCTTGCGGCCAAGCCGCTGCTCGCAGGCGCCGCAATGGTGACCTTGCTTGGTGACCGCGAGAGCGACATCTTTGCTCTTTATGCC
>NZ_JASGSR010000277.1:0-706 GCF_040446015.1 Bradyrhizobium sp. INPA03-11B | reverse complement strand
AGCTCTATACCGCCCCCGGCACCTGTGCGCTCGCCTCCCACATCGCGCTGGCCGAAGCCGGCGCGCCCTATACGGTCGAGCGGCTCGACTTCAAGGTCAACCAGCAGAACAGCCCGGAGTATCTCAAGATCAACCCCAAGGGCCGCGTGCCCACGCTGGTGACTGATCGCGGCGTGCTGACCGAGACCCCGGCGATGCTGGCCTACATCGCGCAGACCTATCCGCAGGCGAAGCTCGCGCCGCTCGACGACGCCTTCGCGTTCGCCCGGCTGCAGTCCTTCAATTCCTATCTCTGCTCGACGGTGCATGTCTGCCACGCCCACAAGATGCGCGGCGCGCGCTGGGCGACGCAGGAAAGTTCGTTCGCCGACATGAAGACGATGATCCCGAAGACCATGGGCGCCTGCTTCAACCTGATCGAGCGCGACATGCTCATGGGACCGTGGGTGATGGGCGACAGCTACACGGTGGGCGACGCCTATCTCTATACGCTGACGCTCTGG
Organism: Bradyrhizobium sp. INPA03-11B; assembly: GCF_040446015.1. Taxonomy (NCBI): domain Bacteria; kingdom Pseudomonadati; phylum Pseudomonadota; class Alphaproteobacteria; order Hyphomicrobiales; family Nitrobacteraceae; genus Bradyrhizobium; species Bradyrhizobium sp. INPA03-11B. Next base: position 203 of record NZ_JASGSR010000277.1, on the reverse strand, counting down.
CTCGACGGCGACGGCGTCGACATCGCGACCTTGCCCAAGGTGAAGGCGCATCGCGCGGCGATGGAGCAGCGGCCGGCGGTGCAGAAGGTGCTCGCGGAACAGAGGGCGTAGACGCCAAACATTCGGTGTCGTCCCGGCGAAACAGGCCGTGCGAAAAGTCGGCCCGGCGCGGGGAGTATTGAGTGACCAAGCGCGCGGCTCAG
>NZ_JASGSR010000276.1:0-759 GCF_040446015.1 Bradyrhizobium sp. INPA03-11B | reverse complement strand
GACCATGTACCACTATGCAGGAATTGATGTGTCTTTGGAATGCTCGAGCGTTTGCCTTGTCGATGGGACAGGCAAGATTTTGCGCGAGACGAAGGTTGCGAGCGAGCCGGCGGCGCTGATTGCCTGGTTCCGGTCGCTGGGTCTGGTACTGGAACGGATCGGGCTGGAGGCAGGCCCGCTGTCACAATGGCTTTACGCAGCGATCCGGGACGCAGGATTTGCGGTTGAGCTGCTGGAAACGCGGCACGTTCGGGAAGCCTTCAAGTCGATGCCAGTGAAGACGGATCGCAACGATGCCCGCCGGATCGCGCAGTTGATGCGGCTCGGCTGGTTCCGGCCGGTGCACTGCAAGTCGGTCGCGGCGCAGGAGACCCGCGCCATACTGACGGCGCGCAAGCTGCTGCAATCCAAGCTTCGCGACATTGAGAACAGCCTGCGCGGCATACTTCGCGGTTTTGGCCTGAAGGTCGGTGCGACCACCGAGCGCACGTTCGCCGGACGCATCCGCGAGCTCGTGACCGGCCATCCCGGACTGGAGTTGGTCGCGGCGGCGCTGCTCCAAGCCCATGCGGTGCTGCTGCGGGAGTTCAAGAGCCTGGACAAGCACACCCAGAAGCTCGCCAGGACGCATCCATCCGCCAAGCTCCTGATGACAACGCCGTCCGTTGGTCCGATCGTGGCGCTCACCTATGCCGCGGCGATCGACGACCCGAAGCGCTTCCGCTCCTCGAAGGCCACGGGAGCCCACTTTGGGCTCAC
>NZ_JASGSR010000275.1:0-963 GCF_040446015.1 Bradyrhizobium sp. INPA03-11B | reverse complement strand
GGATGGAGCGGACGCCGGCGCGCCCACCGCGGGTGGGTCGCTTCCCCTTTCGCTTGCCGCTGTCATTGGCGATCGGGGCGAGACCGGCAAGCTTGGCAATGGCCTTGTTGGACACAGTGCCAATCTCCGGCAGTTCGGCGTGAAGGCGGGCGACGGTCCGTCCGGCAACACCTTTCATCTCGCGCCATGTCTCGGCAAGCTTGGCCCACAGCGGATCGTCATCGATCATCGAGGCAATTTCGCCCTCGAGCGAGCGAGATTGCCGCTTCAGCAGGGCGATGACCTCGTCAATGCTCGCGCGCATCTCAACGTTGTCGAACGTGCTGGCGCGGCGCTGCTTTTGGAGTGTCAGGTCGTCGGTGACCTGCCTGAGCCTTGTAACCAAGGCCTTCAACCGCTGCTGGGCCCGGCTTGGCAGCGGGGTCGGAGCCAGGTCCTTGGCAAGAGCGAAGCGAGCAATGACCGAGGAATCGATCCGGTCGGTCTTCTCCAGAATGCCCATCGCCTCGGCGTAGCGGCGGACGCTGCGAGGGTTGGTCAGCGCGCAACTGATCCCTTGCTCCCAGAGCGCGACGAAGACCCATCGCTCGTAACCGCCGCTGGCCTCCATCGCCACCAGCGTGACGGCCTGCTCGCGACAGAACGCGGCCAGCATTGCAATGCCCGCAGGATCGTTATCGAAGCTCGCAAACCGACGTCCGGGTTCGATACAGACATCGAGCCTGGCCTTCGAAACGTCCACTCCACAAATCGTCTGCTTCACGGTAACCTGCCTTGTCCATGCGATTGGAACTCAAGCGACTGTTCGGTCGTACGTGACATGGCGAAGGTCCCAGAACTCACCCACGGTTGTAGCCAGAGGGGTTAACGGGCGACATCGCCACGCGCCTTGGCCGGCAGCCACCGGCCAAGGCGCTAAGTCGCTTCCATCGCACAAATCATGCTCGTGCAGATACAAGGGGT
>NZ_JASGSR010000274.1:0-970 GCF_040446015.1 Bradyrhizobium sp. INPA03-11B | reverse complement strand
CCTCTGGGGTGAATGCTGTCAGGACTTCACCGATGGCGGCGCAGACGGCGTCGACGGTTCTGGCGGCGGCCTTTCGCACCAGGTGTTTGAGCTTGGCAAAGACCTGTTCGATCGGGTTCAGGTCGGGCGAGTATTTTGGCAGGAAGAACAGTTTGGCGCCGGCGGAACGAATGAGCTGACGCACGAGCTTGCTTTTGTGGCTGCCGAGATTGTCCATGACCACGATATCGCCAGGGCGAAGGGTCGGCAGCAGAACCTTCTCGACATAAGTCCGAAAGCTCTCGCCATCGATTGGTCCCTCGATGAACCATGGCGCATCGATCCGGTCATGGCGCAAGGCAGCCAGAAAGGTCATGGTCTTCCAGCGTCCGTGAGGAACCTTGGCGGGAAGTCTGGCTCCGCGCGGCGCCCATCCCCGCAAAGGGGCCATGTCGGTCCGGGTCCAGGTCTCGTCGATGAAGACCAGCCGCTCAGCTTCGATGCGACCTTGATACTTTGCCCACTGGGCTCGCCGCCGCGCGACCGCCGGACGATCGCGTTCGCCAGCCGCCACGCTTTTTTTTGAAGCTGAGCTTCTCGGCATGCACGAAGTCCCACACCGAGTGGTAGTCGATCTTCAGGCCGCGTGCGGCAAGCTCGGCAACGAGCCCGCGTATGGTGAAATCGCCGTCCTTGATCCGTTGCGACAGCCAGACTGCGTGCTCTCCCGAAACTGCCTTCGGTTTGTGACCGCCCATCTGGCCCGGAGCAACGCTGCCGGTCTCATCGACCCGCTTCATCCAGCCAATTGCCGTGCTGATCGCGACCCCAAACTGCTTGGCTGCCTGATTGCGCGACATCCCGCCCTCGATCGCGGCCACGACACGCTTGCGAAGATCCAGAGAATAAGGCTTGCCCATCCATGCTGGCCTCCGCCCAGCCAGCATGGTGAATCAGAAACTCACTGATTTGGGAATCCCAAATCGATTCA
>NZ_JASGSR010000273.1:0-1037 GCF_040446015.1 Bradyrhizobium sp. INPA03-11B | reverse complement strand
ACTGGCGCCACGGGAGCAACGGGTGACACCGGCGCAACCGGAGCCACAGGTGCAACCGGCGCCACGGGAGCGACGGGTGACACCGGCGCAACCGGAGCCACGGGCGCGACCGGCGCCACGGGTGCAACGGGTGACACCGGCGCGACCGGAGCCACGGGTGCGACGGGCGCGACGGGTGCGACCGGCGACACCGGTGCAACCGGAGCCACGGGCGCGACTGGTGCAACGGGTGACACCGGCGCGACCGGAGCCACGGGCGCAACCGGAGCCACGGGAGCAACGGGCGACACCGGCGCGACCGGAGCCACGGGTGCGACTGGTGCCACGGGAGCGACTGGTGCCACGGGTGCAACTGGCGCCACGGGAGCAACGGGTGACACCGGCGCAACCGGAGCCACAGGTGCGACCGGCGCCACGGGTGCGACTGGCGACACCGGTGCAACCGGCGCCACGGGCGCGACCGGCGCAACGGGTGCCACCGGTGCAACCGGAGCCACGGGAGCGACCGGCGCTACGGGTGCAACCGGAGCAACCGGAGCGACAGGCGCAACTGGTGCCACGGGCGCGACTGGCGCCACGGGAGCAACGGGTGCTATCGGTGCTACCGGTGCAACCGGCGCCACGGGCGCGACCGGCGCCACGGGAGCAACGGGTGCCACCGGTGCAACCGGAGCCACGGGTGCGACGGGTGCCACGGGAGCGACCGGCGCTACGGGTGCAACCGGAGCAACCGGAGCCACTGGCGCAACTGGTGCCACAGGCGCAACTGGTGCCACGGGCGCGACTGGTGCCACGGGAGCGACTGGTGCCACCGGCGCGACCGGAGCCACGGGCGCGACTGGCGCCACCGGCAGCACCGGAGCTACCGGTGCAACGGGAGCTACAGGCCCGAAGGGTGCCACCGGCTCGACCGGGGCAACCGGTTCGTCTGGAGCGACGGGCGCTACCGGCGCAACCGGTAGCACCGGAGCTACCGGTGCAACGGGAGCCACAGGCCCGAAGGGTGCCACCGGCTCGACCGGGGCAACCGGTTCGTC
>NZ_JASGSR010000272.1:0-1040 GCF_040446015.1 Bradyrhizobium sp. INPA03-11B | reverse complement strand
GGCACGGATCCGCAAGCACGAGAGCGCACTGCTCGCTTACGCGCAGGAAAAGCTACAGAGCATCCATTCCCTGCGCCTCATCGGAACGGCGGCCGAGAAGGGCGCGATCGTGTCCTTTGACATGAAGGTCGCGCACCCGCACGATATCGCGACCGTCATTGATCACTCCGGGGTTGCGGTGCGCGCCGGAACCCATTGCGCGATGCCGCTGCTCGCGCGCTTTGGCGTGCCTGCGACGTGCCGTGCTTCCTTTGCCCTCTATAACACATTTGAAGAGATCGATGCGCTGGCGCGCGCGCTGATCAAGGCGGAGCGCCTGTTTTCCTGAGCGGCCGAGCTTGCCATGATCTGGCTCGCAACGCGGCTCGATAAGATTGGGTACGGGGACGGTGGTGAGACCACGCTGAATGTGCGCAGCACCGCGCCGACGAAGCTGAGGACTTGCCGGCTTTTGACGCTTTGAACGATGTTAGCAAGCTGGACCGGGCTGAACCGCCGTGCGGTTCGCTGGCCTCGTCTCGAGTCCGCTCAAGTCGTGCCCGCCAAGTCGCGCTAGTCTTCGGCGTTTTTCTTGGCCCATGTCACGCCGAGCTCGCCGTGTTTTGTTTCGAACACGGCCGAACGGGCACCTTTCTGGACCAGGTGCGATGTCGGGTTCGCAACAACCGTCCGTCCCTGCGCGCGGTACACGCTAAGCGCTTGGAAATGCGCTGACTTTTGTGCTCACGCTCTGCTGGCACGCGCGTTGCAAAAGTCGTGGCAAGAGCCGCCGTTGCAACAGAAAATTCTAAAGGACATCAGCATGAGTCTCGCCACGACCTATAGCACCGCACAGATCAGGGCGCGCAACAAAGAGCTGATCGAGGAGGTGCTGAAGGTCTATCCGGAGAAGACCGCGAAACGGCGCGCCAAGCACCTCAACATTCACGAGGCCGGCCGGTCGGACTGCGGGGTCAAGTCCAACATCAAATCCATACCCGGCGTGATGACAATTCGCGGGTGCGCCTACGCGGGTTCCAAGGGCGTGGTCTGGGGGCCGA
>NZ_JASGSR010000271.1:0-1083 GCF_040446015.1 Bradyrhizobium sp. INPA03-11B | reverse complement strand
GCCAGTAGGAGCGGGGATCATCGCCGGAGCGGACACAGGAATCGTTGAACTGATGCGCGATCGCCCGGCCGTGCTTCACGATATAGGGGATGATGTCCTTGCCGAAATCGTGGGCCGAGTTCGGGTCGGCGGCATCGCGGCGCAATTCGTCGAACAGGAATTCCGAATTGAAGACATAGATGCCCATGCTGGCCAGCGACTTGTCGGGCTTGCCGGGCATCGGCGGCGGATCGGCCGGCTTCTCCAGGAAGGACTGGATCAGCCCGGTGTCGTCGATGTGCATGATGCCGAAGGCGCTGGATTCCGCGCGCGGCATTTCGAGGCAGCCGACCGTGACGTCGGCGCCGCTCTCGACATGCTGCTTCAGCATGATCTCATAGTCCATCTTGTAGACGTGGTCGCCGGCGAGCACCAGGATGTACTTGGTGCCGTGCGCCTCGAGGATGTCGATGTTCTGGTAGACCGCGTCGGCCGTGCCGACATACCACATCGTCTCGGAGACGCGCTGGCTTGCGGGCAGGATGTCGAAGCTCTCGTTTCGTTCCGGGCGAAAGAAGTTCCAGCCGCCTTGCAGATGCCGGATCAGGCTGTGCGCCTTGTACTGGGTCGCCACCGCGATGCGGCGGATGCCGGAGTTGACGGCATTGGAGAGCGCGAAATCGATGATGCGGGACTTGCCGCCGAAATACACGGCCGGCTTGGCGCGCTTGTCGGTGAGCTCCTGAAGCCTGCTGCCGCGTCCGCCGGCCAGCACGAAAGCGAGGGCGTAACGCGACAATGGTTCATTTCCGACTGATCTCATGGTCATCCTCCCAGAACTTCAGGCTGGCTCCGCTACCTTCTCTTGTCCGGAAGGCCTGATCGGGCGCCAACGGGGCCGATTGGAACGTAGCAAGAGCGTCCCGGTTGGGCAAAGCGGGATGGCGGGTTTTCGTTCCTTGGATTTCAGCTGCCGGGGAGCGGGGTTGCGACTTGGTTAAACCTATTGACGACGCGCGATTTCGGCCTAGCAGGCTGTTGAAGAAGTCGGTAGCGAAGCGTTTCGTATCGTGATTCTCTAGGACCGGGATTTGACTAGGGGAC
>NZ_JASGSR010000270.1:0-1112 GCF_040446015.1 Bradyrhizobium sp. INPA03-11B | reverse complement strand
GTCTGGGACCATTCGACCTTCTCGAAGAATCGCGACCGGCTGCTGGAGGGCGAGATTGCGGCCAAGTTCCTGAACGCGCTTTTGGCACAGCCGAAGGTCAAGCGTCTGCTATCGAGCGATCACTTCTCGGTGGACGGTACGCTGATTGAAGCCTGGGCTTCGATCAAGAGCTTCCGGAAGAAGGATGGCAGCGACAAGGACGAGGACGGTCCGGGACGCAATGCCGAACGCAGCTTCCACAAGGAGAAGCGATCCAACGAGACCCATGCGAGCACGACCGATCCCGAGGCGCGGCTCTACAAGAAGGGTGACGGCCAGCCGGCCAAGCTGAGCTATATGGGCCATGCGCTGATGGAGAACCGCAATGGTTTAGCTGTTTTGGGTGGGGTGAGCCAAGCGACAGGCACCGCCGAACGGAAGATTGCGCTTGCCATGATCGACAGGCGCGGGTGCAGGAAGCGGATCACTCTGGGGGCAGACAAGGCCTATGATGTCACGCAGTTCGTGCACGACCTGAGAGATAGATCAGTTACTCCGCATATCGCGATTGATGGGCATCTGAGCAAGACCGGTAAGCGGCGCAAGACGGCGATCGACGCGCGGACCACTCGTCACAGCGGCTACGACATCAGCCAACGTTGCCGCAAACGCATCGAAGAGGTCTTCGGCTGGATCAAGAGTTCCGCTGGCTTGGCCAAGGTCAAGCTGCGAGGTCGCGACCGGGTGGATGCCGTCTTCGTCCTGGCGCTTGCAGCCTATAATTTGATCCGGCTTCCCAAGCTTCTGGCGGCACCGGCATGAGCATTCGGGGCAGATGGCAGGTGGTCGAGACCCCGGGCTACGACATGGCCTTGGCGAGCGCCTACATCCTGTTCAATGAGGGCGGCGGCGAATTCGCCTTCGATTGCCTTACGGGCTCCATTCTTGGAGCCTGCAACGGCGATGCCGTCGAGTTCGGCTGGCAGGGAAACGACGAAATGGAGCCAGCCGAGGGCGACGGCTGGGCCGAACTGCAGGATGACGGCTCACTCGAAGGGGAGATCTGCCTCCTCAACGGCGACAACATCCCATTCATCGCGCGCCGCTCAAAGACTTCTTCAACAGCCTGCTAG
>NZ_JASGSR010000026.1:0-87063 GCF_040446015.1 Bradyrhizobium sp. INPA03-11B | reverse complement strand
GAGTAGCCGGTGCGCCACTTCTCGAACGCCGCGCGCTTCAGCGAGATCGACACTAGCTCGGTGGTCGAGCCCGGCCCGCCCGAGGTCAAGAGGTTGACCATGTCGAACATCTTGAAGTTCTCGATGGCGCGGAACAGCACCGCGAGCATCAGGAACGGCACCGTCATCGGCAGCGTGATCGACCAGAACTGCCGCCATGCCGAGGCGCGATCGACTTCCGCCGCCTCATAGATGTAATCGGGGATCGAGCGCAGCCCTGCGAGGCAGATCAGCATGACGTAGGGCGCCCACATCCAGGTATCGACCAGCACGATGGTCCACGGCGCCAGCGACACCTGCCCGGTCATGCTGAACGAGCTCGGCGGCACGCCGGTGAACAGGCTGATCAGGTAATTGAACGGCCCGATCTGCGGCTGCAGCAGCAGCGTCCAGAAATTGCCGACCACCGCCGGCGACAGCATCATCGGCAGCAGGATGATCGTGGTCCAGAAACTGTGGCCGCGAAACTGACGGTTGATCAGGAGCGCGAGGCCGAACCCGACGACCACCTGCAACACGACCGACGAGATCACGAATTGCGCCGTGGTCTGCAGCCGGAACCAGACGTCCTCGTCGGTGAGGATGTCCCTGAAATTGTCGAGGCCAACGAACCGCAGCGGCAGATAGGACATGCTGAGGTTGAGGTTGGTGAAGGACAGCCGGATCATCCAGATCAGCGGAAAGATGTTGATCGCAAGCAGCAGCGCGATCGTCGGCGCGACGAACAGCCAGGCAATGGCCCGGTCCGACAGGCCGCGGACGCGCCGGGCGTCGCGGGATTTGGCAGGCGTGCTCACGCCTGGCATCGTAGCATGATCGGGTTGCGAGATCGTCGTCATCGTGTCCATCGGCTGGGCTGGTTCGGCTTCCCCGGGGCGGCCCTCGGGGAAGCCAGTTCAGGTGACGTGCGGGCTTCTATTGCGAGGCGACTTCCTTGCCCTGCTCCTTGAAGACCTTGGTCCAGTCCTTGACCAGGAGATCCAGCGCCTGCTGCGACGTGCCCTTGTCGGCAACGACGTAGTCATGCACCCGCTTCTGCATATCGAGCAGCAGTTGGGCGTAGGACGGCTCGGCCCAGAAGTCCTTGACGATCCCCATCGACTCCAGGAATTGCGGCGCGAACGCCGCGCTCTTGGGGAAGTCGGGCGCGTCGACCACCGCCTTCAGCGCGGAGTAGCCGCCGATCTGCCACCATTTCTGCTGCACGGCAGGCTGCGCGAACCACTTGATGTAGGCGAGCGCATCGTCCTTGTGGTCGGAGGTTGCCACCACCGAGATGCCCTGGCCGCCGAGCTGCGTGAAATGCCCCTTCGGACCGGCCGGATTGACGAAGAAGCCGATCTTGTCGCCGCCGACATTCGGATCCTTGTAGAGGCCGGGGAAGAACGCGAACCAGTTCATCTGCATCGCGACCTGGCCGGACTTGAAGGCATCAAGCCCTTCCTGCATGTAGGCGTTGGTCATGCCCGGCGCGGTGCAGCACTTGTAGAGCTCCTTGTAGAACTCGAGCCCCTTGGCCGCGTCGGCGGAATTGACGATGCCCTGCATCTGGTACGGCTTCTTCGGATTGTCGTAGGCGAAGCCGTAATTGTAGAGCACGTTGGTCACGCCCATCGTGATGCCTTCCGAGCCGCGCTCGGTGAAGATGTAGGCGCCGTAGACCTTCTTGCCGTCGATCTCGCGGCCCTGGAAGAACTCGGCGATCTGCTTCAGCTCGTCATAGGTCTTCGGCGGCGCCAGGTCGCGGCCGTACTTGGCCTTGAACGCGGACTGGATCTCGGGCCGCGAGAACCAGTCCTTGCGGTAGGTCCAGCCCACCGCATCGGCCATCGCCGGCAGCGCCCAGTAGTTCGGCGTGTTCTTCGGCCATTGCGAGTAGCCGACCACGGTCGCCGGGACGAAGTCGTCCATCGAGATCTTCTCTTTGTCGAAGAAGTCGTTGAGCTTGACGTACCACTTGTTCTCGGCGGCGCCGCCGATCCACTGGCTGTCGCCGATGATCAGGTCGCAGAGCTTGCCGTGGGAGTTGAGCTCGTTGAGGAAGCGATCGGCATAGCTCGTCCAGGGGACGAACTCGTATTTCATCTCGATGCCGGATTGCCTGGTGAAGTCCTTGCCCAGCTCGACCAGCGCGTTGGCGGGATCCCAAGCGGCCCAGCACAGCGTGAGCTGCTTGCCTTGTGCCGCGGCTTGCCCGCCGCCGAGAACTCCGAGTGCAGCAACCGCAACGACCGCGGACGCCGCCGTACTACGCAACCATCTCAATGTTCGCATAATCCATTTCCTCCCTATCGTTGAAGCACCTGACCCGCTCGGCGCATCCTGCCGGATTGACGCCGACACTCCGAAACCGAGTTGATGAGCGATGATGGAGAGCGAGACGAAACGCGTCCGGACATTGCGGTCCGGATGGCTGGGCTCCTCCCACACATCGGCTCGATGCGTGATGTTTATCGTTCTTGTAATACTAAACGTATTACTAAATTCAGGAACCCGTCAAGCCGGATTCTTGGGAGCCGCGAAGAAGGGCCGATTGAGCGCGTATGCTCGAGCCATTCGCTCGCACTGCAGCAACGCCGGATGATGGAAAACACCAGGAAAGGCTCAGCTCGATGTTTAGTACTGTGTTTTACTGAACGTTCAGCGCGGGAATAGAACGCCTTGCCCGCGCGCCCTCGGCCATCTGAAACGAGCGACGGCCGACGCCACACCCGTCTCGCGTCAACTCGTCAAAGCAAGGCGAACGCGATCGACCCCAACCGATCACGGAGGCTGATCAACCGCTGTGTCCTGTGTCGCGTGTCGCCGCCGCGATTTGGCTGCGAGCGCGAAGCGCGTCCGGCGAAACCAAATCGGCATGGGATTTGAGGCCATGCGGTCACGCGTTGCTACGTGCAGTGCAAATTGCACCGACGGCCTCAGCGCTGCGCGAGGCTGTTGAGGCGGGCGCAGAACATGGCGGCCGTCGCATGGCCCGCATCCGACGTCTTCGGCAAGATCTCGACCGCCTGACGGAAAATGCCGTCATATTTTGGCCATAGCCCGTTTCTTAAAGGCCCGGGCGGGCCACGTCCCGCCTCTGTTTTGCGTCGTCCGGCCGATGCGGTCGCTTCGCAACCAAATCGCAGATCATCGCTGCGCCTCCCCCCACAACCAGGATGGTCTGCCAACAACAAGAGGACTTTGTAATGCGTAAAACTCTCGCGGCTGTCGCCGTGCTCTTGGCCTTCGTCTCGTCTGCTGCTGAAGCGCGCGGCCGTCATCACCATCATCGGCATTATGCACATTCCGGTCGCCCCGCTGCGTGGTGCGGATGGTTCATGCGCACGCAGGTCGGCGGCGATCCGGGTCCGCAATACAATCTCGCGCGATCCTGGGCGCGATACGGCACCAATGCGGGCGGCCCTTCGGTCGGCGCGATCGTCGTCTGGCGTCATCACGTCGGCAAGATCGTGGGTCACGAGAACGGCCAGTGGATCGTGCAGAGCGGCAACGATGGACACGCCGTGCGCACGCGGCCGCGCTCACTGGCCGGCGCCATCGCGTTCCGCAACGCCTACGCCCAGTTTTAGGGAACTTCGCTTCAGCGCTGACATCCGTGCGTGCGACGCCGAGCGGTATACGAACCGTTCATCATCGCGGCCTACGCTCTGTCGGGGTTTCGCCCTGAAGCCCTCAGACGGGCGCCGTCACCTGAGTTGACCAGGTGGCGGCGCTTTTTCAGGAATGCACCAGCTTGCCTCAGAAACCGAAAAAAGCCGCGGCGGTCGCAACGACTGCTTCCTATTGGTCAGCCGCCTACGTCAGTTTCCGCAATGGCGTGACTGTTTTCGCTGTGACCGGCGGCGTGCTCGGGTTCCTGTTGGTCGCCAGGCACTATCTCTGAACCGTCAGCGCTTTCCGAGACTCTTCAGATACGCGCAGAACATGTCGGCCATGGCGTCGGCATAGCTCTCGATCTCGGCCTGACTTCGCGGGCTCTCCGAAAAATCCTTGCCCACCGTGCTGAGCGTCGTCGTGATCAGATCGCCCGCCATCGCGCGCACCGCATCGGACGCCTTCGGTAACGCCTCGCGCATGAAGGTCTCGACGATGCGCTCGCCGGAGGCCCGCACCTCGCGGGCTTCGGGTGCATCGCGGTAGAGCGGCGCGGCGTCGTTGAGTGCAACGCGCACCGCAGCTTCCTCACATTCGGAGCGGATGAAGGCGTGCACCAGCGTGCGCAACCGGTCCAATGGCGGCCGCGCGGCGTCCTTGAGGATGTCGCGCAGCAGGCTGATGTTCTGCCGCCACTCGTCGCTCTGCAGCCGGAACAGGATCGAGGCCTTGTTCGGAAAATACTGATACAGCGAGCCGACGCTAACGCCGGCCTTCTCGGCTACCCGCGCCGTGGTGAAGCGCTGCGCGCCCTCTTTGGTCAAAACCTGAACAGCAGCATCGAGAATGGCCGCGACGAGCTCCGTCGAGCGGGCCTGTTGCGGCTGTTTTCGCGAGGAAATTGAAGAGGTTCGCCGTTCGGTCATGGACGTCTTGGGGAATGCGATTAGCGAATGCGACTAATTATTCGTATTTCTGGCGAGGCGCAAGGACGCGCCGTTTTGACCGGAGACCTACATGACGACCCTCACCTCACCCCAACTCGCAGGCCTGCTCGACCGCCTGTTCGCGCAAGCTTCCGCCGCGGTGGAGGAAACCCAGCTCGCAGTGGCCGACCTTTCCGGCGAGGAACGGACGCGCCTGATGCGGAGCAGGACCGACTACCGCGCACTGTACGGCCGCTTCAACAATGTGCCGCTCGCGGTCTCGCGCGAGACCGGCGCGCTGCTCTACATGCTGGCGCGCGGCACGCGGGCACGGAGCATCGTCGAGTTCGGGACATCGTTCGGCATCTCGACGCTGCATCTTGCCGCGGCGCTGCGCGACAACGGCGGCGGCCAGCTGATCACAAGCGAGTTCGAATCGTCAAAGGCGGTGCGCGCCCGGGCCAATCTCGTCGTCGGCGGGCTTGACGACCTGGTCGAGATCCGCGAGGCGATGCGCTCGAGACGCTGCGCACGGGTCTGCCCGATGCGATCGATCTCGTGCTGCTCGACGGCGCCAAGGCGCTCTATCCCGACATCCTCGATCTCGTGGAGAGCCGCCTGAAGCCGGGTGCCTTCATCGTCGCCGACAATGCCGACCACAGTCCCGACTATCTGGCGCGGGTGCGTTCGCCGGCGAACGGCTACATCTCGACGCCGTTCGGCGGCGACGTCGAACTGTCGATGCGCCTGGGCTGAGGCCGACATGCAAGAAGCGCGCGATCAGGCCGCCTTAATCTTGTCGATGACGGCGGACAATCGCGCACGCTTTGCGGCGTCGGTGACCTGCGTGACGCTGGCCTCGAGGTCACCGAGCACGCTGTCGATCTTCCATGCTGCCGGGCCTTCATCGATCACCGCGTCGGCCAGTTCGTCGGCCTTGTCGGGATCGCCGAGGTCGAAAGCCGCGGCGAGCAACGTCTGACGCGTCCATTCGTCGCCGACCTGAAGCCGTCTGGCGCGCTCGCAAGCGGCGATCGTCAGCCGCAACGCGGTCAGCGCACGCTCCTCGTCACCTGCCCGGGCGCGCGCGCGATAAAGACGCGGCAGGTTGCTCGAGCAATAATAGGCGTTGAGGTCGATCTGCATACCCTGCTCATAATATTCGATCGCCTTCGCCTGGGCTTGCCGCTTGTCTACGGCCAATGTGGCAGCTCTCGCCAGGCGCTTATAGCGACCGCCCATCAGACCGAGGCGCTCGGGTGTCGGCCCCGCCGTCCTGATCAGCGTCTCAAGCGCCGCAATGGCCTGGAGATTGTTGCCGGCATAGGCGGCGGCGAATTCACGGATCTCCTGGATTTCGGGGACGTCCTTGAACTTGTTCGGAAGGCCCGCCGCAAAGTCGAGGACGCAGCTCCAGTCCGTGGTCTTGTCCACGCTGTCACGCAACAGCAGCAGCAATGCGAGCGCAATCGGATAGGTCGCGGGCGGCATGCCTTCGCTGGCGATCAGCGCCTGCGCGCGCTGCATGCGCTCGGCGTGCGGCGCGGCGCGTACCTCGCGCACCTTGGTCTGGAACGCCGCGAGTTCGGCGAGCTGCTCCTTGGTCGTCGTCGCCTTCGTCGGATCGACATCTTCGGGATAGCCGGGGATCGATTGAGGCATCGGCGAGAGCCCGTCGCGGAGCGACAGGATGCCCTCCTTGATCCTGGGCCGGAGACCGGCTGCGGTGTCGTCGGAGATGTTGCCCTCGGGGAGCGGGTAGCGCACGGTGCGCATCTGCACGACGTCGAACAACTGCTTCGACCAGTCGGCGGCAAGCAGAACACAACCGGTCTTCTGCGCCGCATGGCGGATACCGACCTCGTAATAGACGTTGCCGTTCGGGATCGTCATGTCCGCCAGCACGAGGTCGGCGAAATAGAGCCGCTCCAGCATCTGGCCGACGATCAGCGCACCGGTGTCCTGGTCAGCGCGAACCGGTTCATAGCCCAGCTCCTTGATCACCGGAACGTAGCCGCGATCCCACAGCGCGTTAAAATCGATTTCGGCCGGACCAAGCTTGGACTCGGCCTGGGTCGGCTTGCGGCCGTAAGGCATGATCATGAAACACGACGGCATATCGCAATCCCTTCAGTCCCATAATTTTCGCGTATCCAGCCAGTAAACCCACGTCGTCTTGCGCCCCGCTTCATCCATCAGGTGCTTGGCGCCGCCGGGACCGTCGCCGCCTTCGCCGTTCCACAGGCAGACAAAGGCGAGCTTTTTGTCGCCAAACCGGGCGGCCCGCTCCAGCATCCATTGATTGTCGCGTTCATAGGCGTTTTCGCCGGCCGGCAGCGGGCCGAGTTCGTCCGGCATGACGTGGAGCGTCGCGCGCGATTTCGCCGCGAGATAGCGCGCGCGCCAATTGCCGCCGGCGAAATCGACCGAGCCGGCAAGGAAGGTCGGCTCGTCGAACGGGATGTAGATCTCAAGCCCCATGCCTTGCGCGAGAGCAGCCTCCGCGAACAGCAGGTCGCCGCCGCAGGCGCCGCCGCATATCGCGAGGTCGCCGTTGGCGACGCCGATCTTCGCAAGCGCGTCGGCGATCGCAGCAGCCGCGGCAGGTTCCTTGTCCGGTGGAAAGCGAGGCGTTTTTCGATCTGGCGCATCGATCATATGACCGCTGAAGAGAACCACTATGTTAGGTGATCCGGCGCGTTGGTCCGTGGTCATCGTGACACCCGACTGATGATTGGATCATTGTGTCTCGATGACAAACTTAGCTGAAGGCGAATCTCCTGTCGAAGCCGGGACCCAGTGTCAGGACGCCGCGCTGCGCGGCATCAAATGATATCGAAGGCCGGCGGGAAATGCTCCGGCTTGACCTGCACCTTCGCGGCGAGCGCTCCGATCGCGGCGAGCTCGTCCATGTTGCTCGGGTCGTCCATCGCGGCGATCTTTGCCAGCGCCTCCGGCGTCCGGTCGATGGCGACCGTCGTCTTCAGCCAGCCCGTCTCCAGCAGCACGTTGTAGCGCGCATAGGTCGCAAGTTGCGGTCCGCCCTGGCTGTCCGCGGCCATGTCCTCCACCGCGCGATCGATCGGCCATGGCGTCAGGCAGTTTGTCAGCCATTGCAGCATGCCATGATTGAGCCGTCCGCAATCGTCCATGAGCGATTGCAGCGACCGCACGCCCTGTTCCGCCGCCGGCATGTGGACGATCTGGTCGGTCGAGAATGTCGACTTGAATACGCCGGTCCCCGCCGAGATCAGCAGGAGCTTGTCCTTGCCGCCATGCCACCGGAAACCATGGCCATGAAGTGAAGCGAGCATCAGCAGTTGCAGCGCCGGATCGTTGAACGGGCTGACGCCGCCGTCGACGAAGGCGCCGCTGACCGTGTGACCGTCGCGCGCGGAGATCTTGATCTCCTCGGGCTTGAAATAGGTTGGGGCCGCGGTGCTGGCGCGAACCACTTGCGTCAGCCGCAACGCGCCGTCCTGCTTGGCGTAGGGCGCGTCCGGGTGATTGTGCAGCGGCCAGGGACTGCCGGTGTCGAGCCGCTTGGTCATGATCATCAGGCCGGTGCGGACGTGATCGCCGCCGAGCACCGTGTCGGCGCCGAGCTGCGCATCGAGCGCGTGCTGCAAGGCGTCGGAATTGAATTTCGGCGCCAGCAGTCCCCGCCGCCAGAACGATTCCTGAAAGATGTCCGTGCCGATCCCGCGATAGAGCTTCTTCAAAGCGTCCACGGTCATCCCGCAGGCAAGCCCGGCCGCGATGATCGATCCGGTGGAGGTGCCTCCGATCAGATCGAAATAGTCACAGAGCAGGAGATCATCCTTGCCGAACCGTTTGCGCAGCATCGCCTCGATGGCGCCGACATATTCGAGCGTCAGGATGCCGCGAATACCGCCACCGTCGAGTGCCAATATCCGCTTCGGCCCAGCGTCACGATCGAGATGCTGCTGCTTCGTCTTCGGCATGACTGGCCCTCCGACTATGACGGTTGCTGATCTCGATACGGCCGACCGATCACGGCCGAAGGCTCAATTGGTCGCGCCCGCGCGCGTACGGCGCCGGGGCATGCAATGAAGCGATGTGTTCACGTCGGCACATCGGCCGATGCTTTCGAAAAATTTTAGTCAGTTCATTCCGGAGCAGGACGAGCATCGCGCCGGCTCCCTGCGCATGTTGCACATGATACACCCTAAGGTATAGTGAGGTAGTTCACTGGCAGGCGGCTTTTCTTTTTCCCGGCCGGCGATCGCAATTTTCAGAGACAGGCTATCATCGGTCCGCGGCGGGACGTGCAGCCGCGGCATCCGGCCGACGAGTCACGGCCAGCCGTCGCATAAGATTCATGCAGATCGGATTTTGCCATGCCAAACGATTTCTCGGTCTTTATCAGCCATCGCGCCGAAGACAGATTTCTCGCGCGCCTCTTGAAGGCTCGGCTCGAATATCTCAGCAGCCTGGACGGACAGCGTTCGGTGGAATGCTTTGTCTGCGAGGAAATTCCCGGCGGCGCGGAATGGCGTCAATGGATGATCGACAACACGGCAAAGGCCGACTGCCTGATCTTCATCCACACCAACGCCGAACATAATTGGACGTGGTGCGCGTCCGAGATTTCCCAGTTCGACGGCTACAAGCGCGCGCTGAAGCTCACGTCAAAGGTGCTGTGGTTCTCGGTCGATAGTTCACCCTCGTTTCCGATGCTGGCGGAGAACGAGTTCTACGGGATCGGCGACGACGAAGTGCGGCGGTTTCTCGAGGATCTGTTCGTCCGGCCGACCTTCGGTCCCGTACCGCTGCGGCCGAAACTGAACGCCAATCATGCCCGCGACTTCAACGAGGCGGTGAAGGATCTGCACGCGCAATTCATGCAGATCACCCGCCCGGAAGAGCTGTTTCGCCTGCGGCTTCGCGTCGTGTTCAGCGACGAGCTGTCGTTCCGGCAGAAGGCCGATACGCTGAAGGCATTGCCGCCCGCGGAGCGGGCGCGCGGATTCCTGACGGATGCCAGGCTGGAGGCGGATCCCGCCACCACCACGCTGCTGTCCGGTCCCGATACGGCTGGCCTTGACTGGGAGGACCTGCTCAGCGCGCAGAACCGCTACGACAGCGGCGCCTGGCTCGACGAGCTGACGAGCTATGTCGCGAACTCGTTCTCCGACGTGGATATCGCCAGCCGACGCAGCCGCGAGCAGGTCCTCAGTCCGATCTTCCGCGATTTGAAGCTGTATCAGCCGGTCATCGCCCGGCTCGAATATCTCGACAACACGCCGTTCTCGGTCGTCATCATCTTCGTGCCGATGCCGCCGTTCAGCGAGGACCCAAGGCTGATGGTTGCGCAGAACATGCCAAAGGACATCGTCTTCCTGTCGATCCTGCTGCGACTGGCACGGCGCTTCCGATGGTCGTTCCTCGAGCCGCTCTACAACGCGGTCGAGGACCTCGACGATGACTTCAGCGCCAAGCGATGGGACGACCTGCTGCAGCGCTACCACGAATGCCTGGAAAACCTCGATTCGATCCTGCGACAGGGCAACATGCGCGAGCTCGAAACCGTCGGCGACATCAAGTCGACGATCAACATCTCCGACGATGCGCTTCTGAAGGAGATGTTCAAGGATTGGGGGACGTTTCAGAGCCGGCTCGCGCAGGCCATCGAGAAGAAGTCGCCGGGCGACGTGCGGCAAACGCTGGAGCCCTGGCTGAAGCGCAACAAGGACTTCATGAGGCAACTGCTCGTCGAAACCCAGGGCAAGGTGGAGAAGCTGCGTCCGCTGGAGGCCCGCTGACGCGCGTCGAACGCAGGTTCGACGCGACCACTCCCTGCGCTCAGATCATCGACGCAACGCGCTCGAGGCCAATCAGGCGCGCCAGCGAACGAACCTCGTTCTTCTGGTCCTCGCGGAGCTGGAACAGCAGCGGCATCGCCGCCGACTTCAGCTGCTGCACTTCCTCGGAATCCGGATCGATCGGCATGGTGCCCGAGGCGGGGTCGCCCTGACGCTTGGCGTGGATCTTGCGCGCGACGGCGCGCAGCGCGGTCTCGACCGCCGGCCAGTAGTATTCCTGCGACGACGACAGCTTGAGCCGGTCCTTGATGCCGGCGATCTGGGCATCGCTGAGCAGGGCGTAGGTCTTCTGCGGCGCCGGCTTGGCGGCAGCCTTGGGCTTCGGCGGCGCGACCGCGGCCGGCGCGGGCTCGGCGATCTTGGGCTCGGCCGCGTCGACGGGATCATTGAGCTTGGGCAAGCCGATATCGGCGGGCTCTGCAGACGCATAGGCCTGGCGAACGGTATCGGTCGCGCCCGGGATCGCGGCTTGTGCCCGCAGCAGGAGCGGCGACGGACTGGCGGGAGGCTCCGCCGGCTGCGGCGCTTCGAAGGAGGCAGCGGCAAGCGTCGTGACCGCGAGCTTGTCCTGCTTGCTGGCGCGGTTGGCGACCGGGCCGACGTCGGCCTGCGCTGCTGGCAGGCTATCGCGGCCCAAAATGGCGGTGATCGCGGCGCCGGCGAGCAGGAAGCATGTCAGGGCGGCGAGGGTGATGGCTCTGGTCAAAAATTACTCCATTGCCGGCCGGTGTCACCGCAAACTGCGCGGCAAATGCGGCGTTACCGTGCCATGACCGCGCCAAATAGGTGAAATCGTCCCGAAACGGCCCGAAAAATCAGGCCGCGGCGTCAAGCTCATAGGCTTCCTGGATGTCGGCCACGATCTCATGCGCCGTCCACAGGGCACCAGGCTGGACCGCGTGCATGCTGACCGTCCAGTTGGTCCGGCGGGTGCGCGGCGTGCTGACGATGTCGAACTCGACCTGACGGCACAGCGGATGCCGCTGCAGGGCATAAAAAACCCGGGTCCGGAGCTCGTTGAGCGAGGCCGGGGTCTTGGAGAGCACCTCAAAAGCCATGTCGCATTCCCACAACTGCCGGGCGGCCCGCCGTGGCGGCGGACCATCCCGTGACGCATAGTTGGGACTGGCATGGTTAATGCCGCGTTAAGCGGACAGGCGGGACTTGACCGGTCAGCCGAGCCGCACCCGCGCGCACGCCGCCTCGTACTCCGCGGCGGTCTGCGCCACGAGCTCGTCGACCGCGAGCACCCCGGTCACCCCCGAGGTGGAATGACCGCCGCTCCAGATGTCGCGCCAGCGTTTGGGGCGGCTTTCGCGGGCGCCGATATCGATGTCCTTGCCGATGTCGATCGCGCCGCGTGCCGGCAGGTCGTCGGGATCGAGACCGGCGGCTTCGATCGAGGGCCGCAGCATGTTGGTCTGCAAGCCCGTGAAGGCGGTCGTGAGCAGGATGTCGTCGGCGGTCGCCTCGACCAGCATCTGCTTGTACCTCGCATCCGCCATGCTCTCGCGCGTCGCGATGAACTTGGTGCCCATATAGGCGAGATCGCAGCCGAGCGCTTCCGCAGCGCGCAGCGCGTGGCCATCGCTGATGCCGCCGGCCAGCACGATCGGTCCGTCGAAGAACGCGCGCACCGCGCGGACGAACACGAACGGATTGAGCCAGCCGGTTTGCCCGCCGGCGCCGGCAGTGAGCAGCACGAGCCCGTCGGCGCCGGCTGCGACCGCGCGTTCCGCGTGGCGGATCGAGGCGACGTCGGCGAACACCAGCGCGCCGGCATCATGCAGCGGGCCAAGCACCGGCGCGGGCGAGCCGACCGAGGTGATCACGAGCTCGGGCTTGTGCCGCAGCAGGACCGCGAGATCCTGCTGGAGCCGCGTGTTGGAGCGGTGCACGATCAGGTTCGGGCAGATCGGCGCCGCCGCCCTGCCGCTCGCATCGGCATGCGCTTGCAATCGGCGCTCGATGTCGCCGAGCCATGCATCAAGCTGTTCCGTCTCACGGCAATTCACCGTCGGAAACGAGCCGATCACGCCGTTGCGGCAGGCAGCTACCACCAGCTCGACGCCCGACACCAGAAACATCGGCGCTGCGATCAGCGGCAGCCGGAGCCGATCGCGAAATCGCGCGAGAAGATCTGCGGACAAGTTGTTTCTTCCCATCATCATTGTGTTAGCGTTGCGTCAACATTGGCACGCAAGAGGCCAAACACAAAGCGGGAGGAGACCACCACATGAGCAATCCGCTCTATGCATTTCCGGCAACGTGCGAGCAGACCTTGCGGGCGCTGGCGCGTTATCCGTCGCGCACCGCCTTCGCATGGCCGGGCGGCTCGCTCAGCTATCAGGGCGCGACCGACCTGATCGGGCGGATGCAGAGCGTGATCATGCGGCTCGGCTTTGCGCCCGGCACCCGCGTCGCCTTCCTCACCGCCAACCGCGCCGACAGCTGGTGCGCAGGTGTCGCCGCGCAATTGTCGCGGCTCGCCATCACCTGGCTGCATCCGCTCGGCTCGCTCGACGACCAGCTGTTCCAGATCGAGGACTCCGAGGCCGAGATGCTGATCGTCGACGGCATCACGTTTCGCGACCGCGGCGGCGAGCTCGCGGCGAAGGCGCAGGGCCTGAAGACCATCTTCACGCTCGGCCCGGCGGATTACGGCGCTGACCTGCTGCAGGTGGTCGAGGATGCCGGCAGCGCGACCGCGAAGAATTTTGCCCGCGAGGACGACATCTCGACCTTGAACTACACCGGCGGCACCACCGGCAAATCCAAGGGCGCGCTGCGCTATCACCGCGAATATGGCGGCTTCGCCGCCGCGATCCTCGCCGACTTCGAGATTCCCGAGACGCCGCGCTACCTCACCGTGGCTCCGATCAGCCATGTCGCGGGGACAAAAGTGCTGCCGACGCTGATGCGCGGCGGCACCGTGCACATGCTGAAAGGGTTCGATCCGGAGGCGGTGTTCAAGACCATCGAGCGCGAGAAGATCAACTTCACGCTGTTCGTGCCGACCATGATCTACGTGATGCTGGATCATCCCGCGCTGCCCAAGACCGACCTATCCTCGCTCGAGCTGTTGCTGTACGGCGCGTCCGCGATGTCGCCGAGCCGGCTGGTCGAAGGCATCGAGCGGATCGGCGCGGTGTTCTCGCAGCTCTATGGCCAGACCGAATGCTATCCGGTGTCGGTGCTGCGCAAGGCCGACCATGATCCGAAGACGCCGGAGCTGTTCCTGTCCTGCGGCTTCCCGATCGCCGCCTGCCAGGTGAAGATCCTCGATCAGGACGACCAGGAGGTCGCGACCGGCGAAGCGGGCGAGATCTGCGTGCGCGCCACGCATGTGATGGCCGAATACTGGAAGCGGCCCGACATCACGGCGGAGACGCTGAAGAGCGGCTGGCTGCACACCGGCGACATCGCGCGCAAGGACGAGCGCGGCTACATGTTCATCCTCGACCGCAAGAAGGACATGATCGTCTCCGGCGGCTTCAACATTTTTCCGCGCGAAGTCGAGGATGTCTTGTCGCAGCATGCCGACGTCGCGATGGTCGCCGTGGTCGGCGTGCCCGACGACAAATGGGGCGAGGCCGTCACTGCCGTCGTGGTGGCGCGCGAGGGAGCCACACCCAATGCCGACGAACTGATCGGCCTCGTCAAGGCGAAGAAGGGCTCGGCGCACGCGCCGAAGCAGATCCAGTTCGTCAAGGAGCTGCCGATGACCGGCGTCGGCAAGGTCGACAAGAAGGTGCTGAAGGCGCGCTTCTGGTCCGGCCGCGACCGCATGGTGGGGTGAGAGGCTCGCACAACCCATTGCCGGTCCCGTCATCCTGAGGTGCGCGCTCTTGCGCGCCTCGAAGGATGCACGGCCCCAATACTTCAGCTCGCGTCCCGACCGATCGCGGCGGCAGCCTGGCCGTCGCCCTTCGAGGCTCGCTCCGCTCGCACCTCAGGGTGACGGTTAGAGAGAACAGCTCCTCATACCGACGAGGAGACAGTGGATGGCGCAGCGAGACTATCAGCACTGGCGCTAGCGGCGGCCGTATGCCGTCCGTCCCGCTGCCCCAGCAACTGATCGAGCCGCTCGCGCAGCTGATCCTGGTGATAGGGCTTGGCCAGCCGCGGCAGGTCGACGTGAGTGCCGTCGGGCAGTTCAGCATAGCCGGTGGCGAGCAGGACGACGAGCTGCGGCCGGACCTCGCGGGAGGCCACGGCGAGCTCGATGCCGGTCATGCCGGGCATCACATGATCGGTCATCATCAGATCGATCTCCTGGTCGCTCCTGAGGATATCGAGCGCGTGCGGTCCGGAATTAACGCCGATCACGCGATGACCGAGGTCTTCCAGCATCTCCATGGTCGACATCGCGATCAGCGGATCGTCGTCGACCAGCAGGATCACCGCCGAGCGCTTGACCGGCTGCGCCACCGGCACCGGACTTGCGGCTTCCGGCGCGGCGGTCGCAACCGGCAGCACCAGCACCGCCGTGGTGCCCTTGCCGACCGCACTCGACAGCTGCAGCGCGCCGCCGAGCTGCACCGCGAGCCCGTGCACCATCGACAGGCCGAGCCCGGTGCCCTTGCCCACCGGCTTTGACGAGAAGAACGGCTCGATCGCGCGCTTCAGCACCTCCGGCGACATGCCGGTGCCGCTGTCGACCACCGACAGTTTCAGGTAGTTGCCCGGATGCAGCGCCGGATCGCTCTTCGTCTGCTCGTTCCTGGTCTGCTCGTTCTTGGCCTGCCAGGCCGCGAGGCCGATCTCGATCACGCCGCCATCCGGCATCGCATCGCGCGCATTGATCGCAAGATTGAGCACCGCGAGCTCGAGTTGGTTGGCATCGACGAAGGCCGGCGGCAATCCGTCGGGAATATCGAGCCGGAGCACGATGCGCGGTCCGAGCGAGCGCTCGAGCAATTCACTCATGTCACGCACCAGCGCGCCGAGATCGACCGGCACCGCGCGCAGATCCTGCTGCCGCGCGAAGGCCAACAGCCGCTGCGTCAGCGAGGCGCCGCGCTCGGCGCCCTGCAACGCGCCGTCGACCAGCCGTTGCAGCCGCGGGTCCTCCGGCATCCGCTTGCGCAGCAGATCGAGATTGCCCATCACGGCCATCAGCAGATTGTTGAAGTCGTGCGCCACGCCGCCGGTGAGCTGGCCGATCGCCTCCATCTTCTGCGCATGGCGGAGCTGCTCCTGCGCCCGCTCGCGCGCCGCGACCTCCTTCATCAAATCGGCGGTGCGCTGCTCGACCCGCTGCTCCAGTGTCGCGGTGAGTTCGGCAAGCGCGGAGCGCTCGGCGGCGAGTTGCGCCAGCAGCGCCTCGCGCTCGATCTCCGCGGTCTTGCGCGCGGTGATGTCGGAGCAGACCCCGACCAGCGACCGGATGCCGCCGTCCGGCCCGCGCACCGCGCGGGCGCGCACGTCGACCCAGTGCTGGCTGCCGTCGGGCCAGATGTTGCGATACTCGATCTTGTAGTCGGCGCCAGTCTTGAGCGTGTGCTCGACGACCTCCTGCCGCCGGGCGCGATCGTCGGGATGAACCGCCTCGAGCAGCTCCTGATAGGTGAACGGCAGGCTCGCGGCGCGCCCGAAGAAGCGCTTGCAGGTCGCGGAGGCCTCCAGCTCGAAACCCGGGACGTGCAGTTCGAGCGCGCCGAGATGACCGGCATTGAGCGCCGTCTGCAGCAGGCTTTCGCTCTCGGTGAGGTCCTCGAGAATCGCGCGGGTCTGGTATTGGCGGCGGCGGCCGCGCACGGCCGCCGCGACCAGGCTCACCAGCGTGGTCGGATGGAACGGGCGCTCGATGAAGGTGACATTGCCGAGCGCGCGGCCGAGCCGCGCCGCTTCTGGACTGCGTTCGGGCCCGCCGCCCTCGCTCATCAGCACGATGGGGAAATCCGACCATGACGGCTGCTCGTTCAGCCAGCGCGTCAGGCCGGCAAGGTCGGCGGTCCTGATCGCCTCGTCGGCAATGATGGCAAGGCCGGCCCCGCTTGCGACCTGGCGCTCGAGCTCGGCAAGGTCGCCGCAGATATTGGCGTAGTAGCCGGCTTCCTTGATCAGGTGGGCAGTCTTGACGGCGTCCCGCTCGCTCGCGGCAAGGATGACCGCGCGTTCCGAGGACGGGCCGGGCTTCATCGCGTCTGTCCCTGCGGCCGAATGCCGACATCATCAGGAACATCACAAAGCCGCCGGACGGCCAGAGCCACGATGCCGGCGGCGGGATCGATACGCGTCATAGGACCCCCTTACCGGAGCGAAACTCGCTGCTACCGCCAACCGTTCCCGGCGCGGCAAACTTATTTTTGCCGCAAGGGGCAGCCGCTAAGCGATTGCCATGCCGCGTGCGGGACCCGCGGCCGCAGATATGCATCGTGCCTTGCCGGCATGGCTCGCCCCGACCGCGGCAAAAATATCGAAAACAACCCCATGCAAAGGCGCGGGCGGCTGCCGGCCTTCAACACGGCAACTTGACACGTCGGGCAAATCAGCGATATATTTCTAATATTCAGAAATCATGTAGATGCCACCTCGCCCTGCAGAGGGTGCAGGTCTCCACCCGCTTTGCTCTGGCCAGCAAAGCGACTTCCCCTCTTCAAGGGGAGGTCGGAGAAGGATAGCCCTGGTCAGCGCCGCTCGATGACCAGGCTCTGCACGGCCCGGCCGAAATAGCCCTGCACGTCGGCGAGCCGCGACATCGCAAGCCCGGCGCCGTCAGGCCCGATCCAGGACTCGCCGTCGAGCAGGATCCAGTCGCCGACCGGCTCGCGCGCCAGGCTCATGGTGAGATCGGCGTTGATGAAGGTCCACTGGTTGAAATCGAGCGCCGGCGAGGTGCCGTTGGAAAAATCCGAAGCGACCACGGCGCGCATCGCCTGCGAGACGGCGGCGCCCGCGATCAGCGGCTGGTTGACGCGGAACCAGATCGCGCCCGGGCCTGTCACGCCGAAGCGGCCGCGCGCGGCCCGCATCGAGATGCATTTCACGAACGGACTGTTCGCGAGATTACCCGGCTCGACCATGCTTTCGTCGGGGCCTGGCAGATCGACCGGAAGGGCTGCGATGTCCGGCGGCAGTTCGGCGCCCTGCTGCTTGATCTTGAGCACGGTGGCCGAGACCACCAGAACGCCGTCGGCGAATAGCCTGACGCCGCAGAGCTGGATCTTGCGGCCGTCGCGCAGGATCTCGCTTGCGACCGTCAGCGTCGCTACCGGCACCGGTCGCATCAGGTCGATGGTGACGCGCGCGATCCGCATCGGCACCGGCGTGGGGATAGCTTCGGCAGCCCACACCACCAGCGCGGCCGGCGCGGAGCCGTGCTGCATCCGCGGGTCCCACGGACCCGCGGCATCGGGACTGGTGACGACGCGGTCGCCGTCAACGCGGAAGATCGGGTCCATCAAAGCATGATCCGGAAAAGTGTGGAGCGGTTTTCCGAAGAGATCATGCTCAAACAGAAAGCTAGAGCGCGGTGGTTCATCCTGATCACCGCGCTTTAGGCAAGCGCCGGATCGACCGCTTCGTCGTACTCTTTCTTGAACCGGCCAATCAGCTCGGCCGCAGGAACAACCTTGGAGATGCTGCCGACGCCCTGGCCGGAGCCCCAGATCTCCTTCCAGGCCTTCGGCTTGGCGCGCTCGCCCGACGTATCGGTGCCGAAGCTCATCTTCGAGGGATCTGATGTCGGCAGGTTTTCCGGATCCATGCCGGCCGCGACGATCGACGGCTTCAAATAGTTGCCGTGCACGCCGGTGAACAGATTGGAGTAGACGATGTCCTCGGCCGAAGAATTGGTGATCATGCTCTTGTAGCCCTCGACCGCGTTCGCTTCCTTGGTCGCGATGAAGGCGGAGCCGATATAGGCGAAGTCGGCGCCGATGATGCGCGCGGCGCGAATGGCGCGGCCGTTGGCGATGGTGCCCGAGAGCGCGATCGGCCCGTCGAACCACTGCCGCGTCTCCGACACGAACGGGAACGGCGACAGCGTGCCGGCATGACCGCCGGCGCCGGCCGCGACCAGGATCAGGCCGTCGGCGCCCTTCTCGATCGCCTTGTGCGCGAATTTCTGGTTGATCACGTCGTGGAAGACGATGCCGCCCCAGCCGTGGACGGCCTGGTTGAGCTCCTCGCGTGCGCCGAGCGAGGAGATGATCATCGGCACCTTGTGCTTCTCGCAAAGCGCCATGTCGTGATCGAGCCGGTTGTTCGACTTGTGCACGATCTGGTTCACCGCGAACGGCGCCGACGGCCGCTCCGGATGCGCCTTGTCATAAGCGGCGAGCTCTTCCTTGATCCGGTACAGCCATTCGTCGAGCAGTTCCGGCGGCCGCGCGTTCAGTGCCGGAAACGAGCCGACCACGCCGGCCTTGCACTGGGCGATGACGAGGTCGGGCACGGAGATGATGAACAGCGGTGCCCCGATCACGGGAAGAGACAGGCGGCCCTTGAACAGAGCAGGCATGGACATTGGCGGCGGATCCTCAAGTTGATGAATTGGTTGGTCTCGAATGCTGACCGTCATACCAACAAGGCAATCTTTCCAGTGTCAAGTATTGCGTTTTGGCGCTGCAAAAAGGATGACAAAACCTCATCTAAAGGGCGCATTTTCCGGGCGCATCTGGCATCCCAGAGCAAGATGAGTTTGGATCGGTTCGGCACGCACGTCTTCACCTCTCCCCATCGGGGAGAGGTCGATTTGCGAAGCAAATCGGGTGAGGGGCCGCAGCTCTAACGAGGGACCGCAACCCTCACCCGGCGCTACGCGCCGACCTCTCCCAAGGGAGAGGTGAACCTCCGCCGTCGATCCGGTTCAACCTAATCTCATCACGCTCTAAACGTAAGTTTCGCCGCCGCTATTGGCAGACCGCCCGTGTCACGAAATTTTCCGTCTTGCAGTCGTTCGGGCCGCGCTTGTGGCCCGGCAGATAGACCAGCGGCGAGCATTTCTCCGACGTGTCGATATCGATGCCCTTGCCTTCCTTGAACCCCTTGCTCTGGCACAGCCGGTCGGCGCCGATCTTGCAGTCGGGCGCACCGTTCGCGGCCACGACGCAGGCGGCGCGCCCAGTCACCATGCTTGAGGGGCGCGCCAGGTTCGACAGGTCGTTGAAGGTCTCGCCGGGGCTCTTCAGCTGTGGCAGCGCCGACTTCGACTTCTCGAACAGCTTTCCGATTTCGTTGATCAGCCCGGGATTCTCGCGCTCAACCGGTGCCGGCGGCAGCTCGATCTGCTGCTGAGACTCAACGGGCTGCTGCGCCGGCGACTGCACGCCGAGCGAGGGCGATGCAGTCTGCGCCCATCCGCCCTCGATCGCAGGCAGCGCCATCGACAGCGCAAGGCCTGCCATAGCAACGCGCGCCTTGGCGGGATTGAGTCGCGCGAGATTCACCGGTCGCAGATTCCATCAGCCATCGCAGCGAGCGTAGTCCGAAGCCGTGCTCGGGCAAAGACGCGACCAGCTAGAACTTTGGTCAGATCAGCTTGAATGCGGCAACGAAGCCCAGCACCAGCACGATCGCGCCGATCGCGACCCACAGGCCGAGCCGCTTCTCGAGCTCGGCGCGGATGACATCGCCATAGCGGTTGAGCAGCACCGCGACGAAGAAGAAGCGGCCGCCGCGTGCGACGATCGAGCACAGGATGAACAGCCAGATGTTGTAACCGGCAAAGCCCGAGGTGATCGTCACCAGCTTGTAGGGGATCGGCGTCAGCCCCTTCACCAGGATGATGACGGCGCCCCACTCCGCATAGGAGGCGCGGAACGCGTCGACCTTGTCGGAGAGGCCGTAGAGATGGATCAGCCACTGCCCGAGCGAGTCGTAGAGCAGCGCGCCGATCGCATAGCCGAGCACGCCGCCGGCAACCGACGCGATGGTGCAGACCGTCGCGAACCACCATGCCCGCTTCGGCCGCGCCAGCGACATCGGCAGCAGCATGATGTCGGGAGGGATCGGGAAGAAGGAGCTCTCCGCGAAGGCGACGGCCGCGAGAATCCAGAGTGCGTAGGGCTTGTCGGCCGCCTCGACGCACCAGTCATAAATCCGTTTCAACATGGGCGCGATGAACCATCATGGAGCGGATTTGTCCATGCCGGGATTGGGCCGAATAGGGTCGATTTTCAACGATATCGGATCGCCACAGCGAGCCAACCTCTCTGACCGTCATCCTGAGGAGCCGCGAAGCGGCGTCTCGAAGGATGAATCGGCCACCAGCCGGGCCGTGCATCCTTCGAGACGCGCGCAAGAGCACGCTCCTCAGGATGACGGGGCATCGGGCGTTCCAGCCTTTCTTGTTGGGTTTAGGGCTGTCGTTTGCGCAGCCGGTTCTCCAGCGCGACAATTCGACGCCGCACCACCGGGACAGGCGCGGTCTTGGGCAGGCTCTTGGGGACCTTGACGGGCGACTTCGGCAGCTTCTCGGCGATCCCGAGCAGCCGCTCGCGCCGCTCCATCTCGCGCCAGACATCCTCCGGCTTCACGCCGGCCGACGCCCACAGAACCGTGAGATTGTAGAGCAGGTCCGCGCTCTCGCGGACGACGGCATCCGGCTTGCCGCTGATGGCGTCGATCACGACCTCGACCGCTTCCTCGGCGAGCTTCTTGGCCATCTTGGCCGGCCCGCGTTGGAACAGCCGTGCGGTGCGCGACGTAGCCGGATCAAGATCCCTGGCCGCGATCACCGCCTGGTAAAGCCGTTCGATCGAATCACTCATCCTGCGAGCCTAATCGAAACGCGTCGCCAGCGTGTTAACGGCCGGACTGACAACGAAAAATCCACCGGCCTCGCGGCCGGTGGATCGATGCTTTGTGACAGTTCTGAGAACCGACGACGGTGTCAGTACGGCGTATAGGGCAGCGCCGAGCGGCGCCCGTAATAGCCGTGATAACCATAATACGGTCCGCCGCCGTAATAGACCGGGCCACCACCGTAGTAGGTGGGACCACCGTAGTAGCCGGGGCCGTCATAGTAGCCGTAGGACTCGTAGTAGTCGCGACGGTTCTGGGCTGCGGCGATCGCAAGGCCGGTGCCGACGATTCCGGCGAACACGGCCGCAGCAGCCGCACCACCGCCGCCGCCACGATAGTAACGACGGCGCGCGCTGATGTCGGTCGCGTCACTCGTGCCGTGTGAGGTGGTCACAGCGGCCGGCTTGCCCGCCGAAGCAGAGCCTGCGAACGCCATCGTCGGCTCAACGGCCGTCAACGCCACCGCGGCAACCGTTGCCAATGTGGCTGCGCGGCCAACAGACGAAAAAACACCTTTTCGCGCAAACATTGCAGTTATCCTTTGTGGAAGCCGGCCCGTCGGGCCTTGGTGAGCTAACCACTCTCTCCAGATTAGGTTCCCGAAACCGAATGCAAGCTGAACAACCCAAGGTGAAATCGAGGCAGTCATCGGCCGTTCACCTTGTCCGGGGCAGGATGCCTGCAAATAACGCCTGAAATTGCAGCTTGAAATGACCGTTGCCTTGACGCATTCGATGTCATGACAAGGCGCGTAGCCGGCGCGGCACTTTGTCTCGCCTCCCGGATGTCACGATGCAGGTAAGTCGGACCACCGTTCTCCGCTGGATACTGGCCGGCACGATCGGCCTTTTGGGCGGCGTGTGGCCGGCGCTGACGCCGCTACACGCCAGCGATCAGCCGCAGCCGCTCACCATCCAGTTCACGCTCGACCGCCCGCTTGACGCTGCCGCAGCCCCATTCGTGATGGCATCGGTCGGCGGCCTGTTCGGCGCCGAGGGCCTCGCGGTCGGCACCAACGTCGCCACCAGTTCGGCGGACGCAATCGCGCGCGTCGCCGACGGCTCGAGCGATTTCGCCCTCGTCGACATTAACTCGCTGATCCGCTTTCGCGACAAGCCTGGCGCAGCCCCCGTCAAGGCGGTGTTCGTGCTGTTCAACCAGGCGCCATACGCGATCATTGCCCGCAAGAGCCGCGGCATCAAGGCGCTGGCGGATCTGGAAGGCAAGAGCCTCGGCGTCGCCGAGGGCGACCTCTCGATCCGGCTGTGGCCCGCGGTCGCCAAGCAGAACGGCATCAAGCTATCGAGCGTGAAGCAGAACACGATCAGCGCCGCGGTGCGCGAGCCGATGCTCTCCGCAGGCCAGATCGATGCCGTGACCGGCTTCTCCTATCTCTCGGCGATCAATCTGCGCGATCGCGGCGTGCCTGCGGATGATCTTGCGGTGCTGCGCTTCGCCGACTACGGCTGCGAGGCCTATGGTTTTGCCGTGATCGTCAGCCCGCGCCTTGCCGCGGCCAAGCCGGACGCGGTGAAGGGCTTCGTGCGCGCGGCGGTCGGCGGCACCAATCTCGCGGTCAAGGACCCGGCCCGCGCCGCAAGCGAGGTGGTGAGCCGGATGGACGGTGGTTCGCGCGACCTGGAGCTCGAGCGGCTCGGCGCCATCATCCGCGACAACATCCTGACCGCCGAGGTGAAGCGCAACGGCATCGGCGGCATCGACCCGGAGCGTTTCGAGCGATCGGTCGACCAGCTCGCGGAAGACTTCAAATTCCAGAAGCGGCCGCACGCCGCCGACATCTTCGACGACCAATTCCTGCCGCCGATCGACGGCCGGCTGGTGAATTGAAGGCCATGTGAGAGCAAGATTGACGCGCGGCACCAAGCATTTGGTGTCGTCCCTGCGAAAGCAGGGACCCATAACCACCGAGGATCATTGTTACGCGGCGCTGGGGCCGCAACCTTCTTCAACAATTGAATTCTGTGGTTATGGGTCCCTGCTTTCGCAGGGACGACACTTGATATGTTGTACGGCTATTCAACCCGTCACCCTGAGCATGACGCACTGTCACCGCTGGCCCTGCATCGCGAACCCTGATTAGATCGTATCCCGCCTGATCGGGCGCCCACCGTTCGAGAGTCCCGCCGGCATGTCCATGCTCCGCCTCTATACCCGCGTCCTCGAACTGCTCGGCAAGGAGGCGCGGCTCGGCTGGATTCTCGCTGCCGCCAACATGCTGCTCGCCGGCGCGCAATTCGCCGAGCCGGTGCTGTTCGGCAAGATCGTCGACGTGCTGTCCGGCCGGCCGGTCACCGGGCTGTTCGCGACGAATTCGGCATGGCCGCTGCTGGTGGCCTGGGCGGCGTTCGGCCTGTTCACGATCGGCTGCAGCGCGATCGTCGCATTGCAGGCCGACCGGCTGGCGCACCGCCAGCGCCAGGCGGTGCTGACCGATTATTTCGAACACATCCTGCAGCTGCCGCTGACCTTCCACTCCGGCACCCATTCCGGACGGCTGATGAAGGTGATGCTGAACGGCACCGATGCGCTGTGGCGGCTCTGGCTCGGCTTCTTCCGCGAGCATTTCGCCGCGATCATGTCGCTGGTCGTGCTGCTGCCGCTCGCGCTCTACATCAACTGGCGGCTCGCCATCCTGCTGTTCGTGCTCTGCGTCGTGTTCACCGTGCTGACCACGATGGTAGTGCGCAAGACCTACGGCATGCAGAGCGAGGTCGAGGCCTATTACAGCGACCTCTCGGCGCGCGCCTCCGACGCGCTCGGCAACGTCGCGCTGGTGCAGAGCTTCGTGCGGATCGATTCCGAGGTGCAGGGCCTGCGCTACGTCGCCGACAAGCTGCTCGCGGTGCAGATGCCGGTGCTGTCATGGTGGGCGCTGGTCACCGTGATCACACGCGCCTCGACCACCATCACGGTGCTCGCGATCTTCACCGTCGGCATCGCGCTCCACAATGAGGGGCTCACCACGGTCGGCGAGATCGTGATGTTCGTCTCGTTCGCCACCATGCTGATCCAGAAGCTCGAGCAGGTGGTGAGCTTCATCAACAACGTGTTCATGGAAGCGCCGCGGCTGCAGGAATTCTTCGACGTGCTCGATGCGGTGCCGGCGGTGCGCGACCGTCCGGGCGCGGTCGATCCCGGCCGGCTGTCCGGCCTCGTCGAATTCAACGACGTCTCGTTCTCCTATGACGGCAAGCGGCCGGCGATCGAGGACCTCAGCTTCACCGCGCTGCCGGGCCAGACCATCGCGCTGGTCGGCTCGACCGGCGCCGGCAAATCCACCGCGATCGCGCTGCTGCACCGCGCGTTCGATCCGCAATCCGGCATCATCGAGATCGACGGTATGGACATCCGCGCGCTGAAGCTGACGGCGCTGCGGCGGAACATCGGCGTGGTGTTTCAGGAGGCGCTGCTGTTCAACCGTTCGCTCGCCGACAATCTGCGTGTCGGCAAGCCCGACGCGACCGACGAGGAACTGCGCACCGCCGCGGCGCGCGCACAGGCGCTGGATTTCATCGAGCGCAGCGAGAAGAAGTTCGACACCCATGCCGGCGAGCGCGGCCGCATGCTGTCCGGCGGCGAGCGCCAGCGATTGTCGATTGCGCGTGCACTGCTCAAGGACCCGCCGATCCTGATCCTCGACGAGGCGACCAGCGCGCTCGACGCCGTCACCGAGGCCAAGGTGAATGCCGCTCTCGACGAAGTGATGAAGGGCCGCACCACCTTCGTGATCGCGCACCGCCTCTCGACCATCCGCCACGCCACCCGCATCCTGCTGTTCGACCAGGGACGGGTGATCGAAAGCGGAACTTTCGATGAACTGGTGGCGAAAGGGGGGCGTTTTGCCGAGCTCGCGCGGGCCCAGTTCATGGTCCAGGAACAGGCGCGCGCCAGCATCGAGACACCATAATTCTCCCCTTTCCAATTGAGGCGGCTGCCGAAATTCAGCCGATTTCGTCCACGATATAATTGGCCGGCCTCTGTTCTCTGCTGGCAAGCCGGTATAGGGTTTGCATTGCCGCGACGCGGCGCCGGACACGCTTGAAACCCGTACGTCACATCGCAAGACCTCCTTTTTTCAAGGCGGGTCTCAAAGGACCGGAACCGGACTCGTGCATTTTCCTCGCCCGCTGCGCCCGTCGTTGAAATGGATTCTGGCCGTCGCGATGCTCGCCATCGCAACGCCGAAGATGGCGCAGGCCGAGGCGCTGCTGGTCGTCGAGGCCGATACCGGAAAGGTGCTGCAGGCCGACAATGCGACGATGCCGTGGTACCCGGCTTCGCTCAGCAAGCTGATGACGGCCTATGTCACGCTGAAGGCGGTCAAGGACGGCCGCGTCTCGCTCGACACGCTGCTCACGGTGTCGCCGACCGCATCATCGCAGTCGCCCTCGAAGATGGGCTTCCGGCCCGGCACCCAGGTCACCGTCGACAACGCGCTGAAGATGATGCTGGTGAAGTCGGCCAACG
Organism: Bradyrhizobium sp. INPA03-11B; assembly: GCF_040446015.1. Lineage (NCBI taxonomy): Bacteria > Pseudomonadati > Pseudomonadota > Alphaproteobacteria > Hyphomicrobiales > Nitrobacteraceae > Bradyrhizobium > Bradyrhizobium sp. INPA03-11B. The sequence continues at coordinate 61,415 of NZ_JASGSR010000026.1, read as the reverse complement.
ACATGGCCGTGGTGCTGGCCGAGGGCATCGGCGGCTCGATCGACGGCTTTGCCGGCGAAATGAACCAGACCGCGCAAAAGCTCGGCATGACGCAAACGAGCTACGTCAACCCGAACGGGCTGCCCGCCGACGGCCAGATCACCTCGGCGCGCGACATGGCGATCCTCGCCCGCGCCATCATCCGCGACCTGCCGGAATACGAGTATTTCGTCCACATCCCGTCGATCCGCTTCGGCCGCCGCATCACCCAGAACTTCAACAAGCTGATCGGCCGCTATCCCGGCGCCGACGGCTTCAAGACCGGCTTCATCTGCGCGTCCGGCTACAACCTCGTGGCGTCGGCGACGCGCGACGGCAAGCGGCTGATCGCCGTGGTGCTCGGCGCCTCCTCAGGCCGCATGCGCGCGATCCGCGCCGCGCAACTCCTGGATCGCGGCTTTGCCAATAACGGGCTGGCGTGGCTGCGGCCCTCGCTCGGCACCGTCGACAATCTGGTGCCGATCGATTCCACCCCGCCGAACCTGCGCGAGGAGATGTGCGGCGCCAAGCACAAGCGGCCCGCCAGCGACGAGGACGGCGAAGACACCGTCGCCAGCGCCGGAGCGAGCACCAACGGCGACAGCGGCGTGAGTTTCTTCGCCTCGGGCCTGCAGGCCGCGATGCCGACCAAGCCGGCCGACATGCTGGCGCAGCCGGCGGCGGCGTCCGAGCCGGTCGTGGTTTATACGGGGCCGACCAAGACCGGCGCTGCGCTGATCGCCGCGGTCGAGGCCGACACCGAGAAGCTGCAGCCGGTCAAGCGCACCAAGGGCAAGCACACCCGCGTCGCGGGCAAGAAGTCCGATACGGCCGATGACGCGAAGGGCGACGCCAAGAGCACGGCCAAGAGCGCAGCCAAGCCGGACGGCAAGCCGGTGCGTCACGCCAACGCCAAGCCGGATGCCGCAGCTGCGAAGCCGGCCGCGGACAAACAGGCCGCCGCAAAGCCTGCCGGGAAGCCGGCGACGGCGGCAAAACCGGTTGCCAAGCCCAAATCTGCTGACAAGCCAAAGGCCGACGCCAAGCCGAAGGCCGACGCCAAGCCGGCCGGCTAGCAGAGCGTCACCCCCTCCGATCTCGCAATGCGTCGATAGCGCGCAGCGGCTTGCCATTGGCCGCGGCATCGCTCAATACTGCCTGAAATACCGCGACCAAGAATAATACGACCAAGGGTCGAGAAACCCGGAAACAATCCGGGACGTCAGCCAAATTTGAGAGAGGGAAAGACCATTATGGAGCGCATCTGGCTCAAGCATTATCCGGCCGGCGTGCCCGCCGATATCGACGTCACGCAATATTCGTCGCTGGTCGAATTGCTGGAAGAGAGCTTCAAGAAATTCGCCGATCGCAAGGCGTTCATCTGCATGGACAAGGCGATCACCTATCGCGAGCTCGACGAGATGTCGGCGGCGCTCGGCGCCTACCTGCAGAGCAAGGGCCTGCAGAAGGGCGCGCGGGTCGCATTGATGATGCCGAACGTGCTGCAATATCCGGTCGCGACCGCAGCCGTGCTGCGCGCCGGCTATGCCGTGGTCAACGTCAATCCGCTCTATACCCCGCGCGAGCTCGAGCACCAGCTGAAGGATTCCGGCGCCGAAGCGGTCATCGTGCTGGAGAACTTTGCCACCACCGTGCAGAAGGTGCTGCCCAACACCGCGGTGAAGCACGTCATCGTCGGCAGCATGGGCGACCTGCTCGGCTTCAAGGGCGTGATCGTCAACCTGGTGGTGCGCCGCGTGAAGAAGATGGTGCCGGCCTGGTCGATCCCCGGCGCCGTCGGCTTCAACGAGGCGCTGTCGGCCGGCCGCGCCGCCAAGCTCAACAAACCGAAGTTGACGCTCGATGACGTCGCCTTCCTGCAATACACCGGCGGCACCACCGGCGTCTCCAAGGGCGCGACCCTGCTCCACCGCAACATCCTGGCCAACGTGCTGCAGAACGACGCCTGGCTGCAGCCGGCGCTGGCGAAGCCGCCGATCGTCGAACAGATGGTCATCGTCTGCGCGCTGCCGCTGTATCATGTCTTTGCGCTCACCGCATGCTACCTGCTGGGCATGCGGGCCGGCGGCACCAATCTGCTGATTCCGAATCCGCGCGACATGGCCGGCTTCGTCAAGGAACTGTCGAAGTACCAGGTCAGCTTCTTCCCGGCGGTCAACACGCTCTACAACGGCCTGCTGAACACGCCCGGCTTCGACAAGCTCGACTTCTCCAAGCTGAAGATCGCCAATGGCGGCGGCATGGCGACGCAAAGGCCGGTCGCCGAGAAGTGGTTGAAGGTCACGGGCGTCTCGTTGTCGGAAGGCTATGGCCTGTCGGAGACGTCGCCGACCCTGACGTGCAATCCCGCGACGATCGAGGAATTCTCCGGAACGATCGGCCTTCCCGTCCCGTCGACCTGGCTCTCGATCCGCGACGATGACGGCAATGAATTGCCGATCGGCCAGGCCGGCGAAATCTGCGCCAAGGGCCCCCAGGTGATGTCAGGCTACTGGAACAGGCCCGACGAGACCGCGCGCGTGATGACCGCGGACGGCTATTTCCGCACCGGCGACATCGGCGTGATGGACGAGAAGGGCTACACCAAGATCGTCGACCGCAAGAAGGACATGATCCTGGTCTCCGGCTTCAACGTCTATCCGAACGAGATCGAGGAAGTGATCGCAAGCCATCCGGGCGTGCTGGAGTGCGCGGTGATCGGCGTGCCCGATGCGAAGTCCGGCGAGGCAGTGAAGGCCTTCGTGGTCAAGAAGGACCCGAACATCACGGCCGAGGACATCATCAAGTTCAGCGCCACCCAGCTCACCGCCTACAAGGTGCCGAAGCAGATCGAGTTCAGGACCGATTTGCCGAAGACCAATGTCGGCAAGATCCTGCGTCGCGAGCTGCGCGACGAGAAGAAAGCCGCAGCGTAGAGCGTGAGTGGGACTGACGCTGGATATGACTGACGCGCGCATCGCGACGCCTGCCGACATCCTCGCGTTCTGGCTGAAGGCCGGCCGCGACCGCTGGTACAGTCACGACGACGGCTTCGATGCCGAGATCTGCAGCCGCTTCCTTGCCACCTGGCAGAAGGCGGCCGCCGGTGAATTGTCGTCGTGGGAGGCGAACGACGAGGGCGCGCTGGCGCTGACCATCGTGCTCGACCAGTTTCCGCGAAACCTGTTTCGCGGCGACGCCAGGACCTTTTCCAGCGATCCCTTGGCACGCGAGGTGGCAAGGCGCGCCATCGACCGCGGCGTCGACGCGCGGACCGACCCGATGCTGCGCGAATTCCTCTATCTGCCTTTCGAGCATTCGGAGGACCTGGACGACCAGCAGCGCTGCGTGACGCTGTTCCGGCAATATGACTGCCATCCCGATAACCTCAGATATGCCGAGGACCACGCCGACATCATCCGCCGGTTCGGCCGCTTCCCGCACCGGAATCGCGTGCTGGGCCGGCAGACCACGGCCGAGGAGCAGGTCTTTCTCGACGCCGGCGGGTTTTCCGGCTGATGACGGAACGGTGAATGGTTTCGGGCATTGCCGTTCTTCCGTCAGGCCGTATTGTGCCGTCCAACCGCCGGGTTTAAGACAATTCCGCTTCACCGAGGGAGAACACCGATGACGATCAATGTTGGCGACAAGCTGCCGGAAGCCAAGTTTCGCGTGATGACGGCCGAGGGGCCGCAGGTCAAAACCACCGACGACATTTTCAAGGGCAAGAAGGTCGCCCTGTTCGCGGTGCCCGGCGCCTACACCGGCACCTGCCACAAGATGCATCTGCCGAGCATCTTCCTCAACGCCTATGCCATGAAGAACAAGGGCGTCGACACCATCGCGATCGTCTCGGTCAACGATGCCTTCGTGATGAACGCCTGGAAGCGCGACACCGACCAGCGCGACGAAGCCGTGTTCCTCGCCGACGGCAATGCCGACTTCGCCAAGGCGATCGGTATGGAGCTCGACGCCTCCGGCAACGGCCTCGGCATCCGCTCGCACCGCTACTCGATGCTGGTCGAGGACGGCGTGGTGAAGAAGCTCAACAAGGAGCCGGCTCCGGGCAAGGTCGAAGTCTCCGGCGGCGACACGCTGCTCGGGCAGCTCTGAGCTGACGCTTCCCTTCTCCCCTTGTGGGAGAAGGTGGCGCGGATGCAATCCGCGCCGGATGAGGGGTTCTCTCCGCGGAGACAGACCCCTCACCCGTCCGCGATGCTACCGCATCGCGTCCACCCTCTCCCACAAGGGGAGAGGGCAAGATCGTCGAATTTTCCGGCCCTATCCCTTCAACTTCGCCATCGCCACGCCCTCGCGGGCCAGCTCGTCGGCGCGCTCGTTCTCGGCGTGGCCGGCATGGCCCTTGATCCAGTGCCAGCGCACCTCGTGCGGCTTCAGCGCGGCGTCGAGGCGCTGCCACAGCTCGACATTCTTGACCGGCTTCTTGTCGGCGGTGCGCCAGCCATTGCGCTTCCAGCCATGAATCCAGCCGGTGATGCCCTGGCGGACATATTGGCTGTCGGTGGTGACGTCGACCACGCAGGGCTTCTTCAGGGCTTCCAGCGCCGAGATCGCGGCCATCAACTCCATGCGGTTGTTGGTGGTATGCGCCTCGCCGCCCTTCAATTCCTTCTCGACCTCGCCGAACCGCAGGATCGCGCCCCAGCCGCCCGGTCCGGGATTTCCGGAGCAGGCACCATCGGTGAAGACCGTCACATGCGGCTTGTCGCTCACGCCGCGCATCCGGCCGGCGTGATGCCGTAGTCGTTCAGGCTTGCGACATTCTGATGGAAGCGCAGCTTGCGGACATATTCCAGCGGGTCCTTCGGCTGCACCAGCGCGCCCTCGGGCACGTTGAGGAAATCGACCAGCCGGGTCAGCAGAAAGCGCATCGCGGCGCCGCGCGCGAGCAGCGGCAGCGCGGCCTCCTCCGCCGCCGACAATGGCCGCTCGCGGCCATAGGCGTTGAGCAGCGCGCGCGCCTTGGTGACGTTGAAGGAATGATCCGGCTCGAAGCACCAGGCGTTGAGGCAGATCGCAACGTCGTAGGCCAGGATGTCATTGCAGGCGAACGGGAAGTCGATCAGGCCCGACAGCTTGACGCCGAGAAAGAACACGTTGTCGGGAAACAAATCGGCATGGATGACGCCGACCGGGAGGTCCGCCGGCCAGGAGGCTTCGAGATGATCGAGCTCGCGCGCGATGAAGTCGTGCAAGCCCACCTGCACGCTGTCGGCGCGCGCGGCGGCGAGATCGAACAGCGGCCGCCAGCCGGACACCGACAGCGGGTTCCTGCGGACCAGCGGAAAGTCGGCACCCGCAAGATGCATCTTGGCCAGCGCCTCGCCGACCCCGGAGCAATGCGCCACGTTCGGCCGCCGCGGCCACACGCCCTCGAGGAAGTTGATGATCGCCGCCGGCCGGCCGGCGAGCCGGCTCGTGACCTCGTCCTTGCGGTTGCGCGCCGGCTGCGGGCACGACACGCCGCGCTCGGCGAGATGCGCCATCAGCGACAGGAAATACGGCAGATCGTCCTCCGCCACGCGCTTCTCATAGAGCGTGAGGATGTAGGCGCCCTGGCTGGTGTGCAGCAGGAAGTTCGAATTCTCGACGCCCTCGGCGATGCCCTTGTAGGAGAGCAATTCGCCGATGTCGTAGCTTTTGAGGAATTCCGCGAGATCTTCGGCGGCAACGTCGGTGTAGACCGCCATATGGTCTATTCCGCCGCGGCAGCGTCGGGCCGCAGCGAGCGCGGCAGCGGGAAGAACTCGTTCTCTTCCGCAGCCGAGACCGTCTCCACGTGCAATTCATAGCGCTCGGCGAAGGCGCCCATGATCTCCTCGACGATCACCTCCGGCGCCGAAGCGCCCGCGGTGATGCCGAGGCTCTTGATGCCTTCAAAGCGCGCCCAGTCGATGTCGCTGGCCCGTTGGGCAAGAATCGCAACCGGGCAGCCCTCGCGCTCGGCGACCTCGCGCAGGCGCTGCGAGTTCGACGAGTTCGGCGCGCCGACCACGATCAGGGCATCGACCACCGGCGCCACCTTCTTCACCGCAAGCTGGCGGTTGGTGGTGGCGTAGCAGATGTCTTCCTTGTGCGGACCGTTGACGTTCGGGAAGCGCTCCTTGAGCAGCGCCACGATCTCCGCGGTGTCGTCGATCGACAGCGTGGTCTGGGTCACAAAGGCGAGATTGTCCGGATCCTTCGGGACGAAGGTTTTGGCATCCTCCGCCGTCTCGATCAGGGTCACGGCGCCCTCCGGCAGCTGGCCCAGGGTGCCGACCACCTCGGGATGGTGGGAATGCCCGATCAAGAGGATCTCGCGGCCACGCTTGAAATGGATCGCCGCCTCGCGGTGGACTTTGGTCACCAGCGGGCAGGTCGCGTCCAGCGAGAAGAAATTGCGGGATTTGGCCTCGGCCGGAACCGACTTCGGAACACCATGGGCCGAGAACACCACCGGAGCGTTGGTTTCGTCGGGGATTTCGGACAATTCCTCGACGAAAATGGCGCCTTTGGTCTTCAGGCTGTCCACCACGTACTTGTTATGGACGATTTCGTGCCGGACATAGACCGGGGCGCCATAAATGGTGAGGGCGCGCTCGACCGTGTCGATGGCGCGGACCACCCCGGCGCAAAAGCCGCGGGGGGAACAAAGCACGATTTTAAGATCGGGTTTTTTCGCTGACATCGGGCTGGTCTCGGGGCTGTCTCGGGGCAATTTCGGGACCGAATCACCCCTCGCCGGCGGGCGGGGAACGGCCAGTTAAGGTAAGGACTTGGGACTGCTTTCGGGCGCTGTCAAGGCGATTTTGCTGGCCCATTGCGCCATTCCCCCCGGAGGGCTTATATAGGCGGCATAATTCCCGTCATCGCCGATGACTACCAGCTTCGCCTCGACAGAGGTGGGCGAAGCACAAAGGAGATTTGCCATGAGCAACGCACCGCTGATGCCGAAGGCGACTGCCGTGTGGTTGGTCGACAATACCGCCCTGACCTTCGATCAGGTGGCCGATTTCACCAAGATGCACCCCCTGGAGGTCCGCGCCATCGCCGACGGCGACGCCGCCCAGGGCATCAAGGGCATGGACCCGATTTCGAACGGCCAACTGACCCGCGAGGAGATCGAGCGGGGCGAGCGCGACCAGAACTACCGGCTCAGGCTCCAGGAGAGCAAGGTTGTGCTGCCGACCGCCGCCAAGAAGAAGGGCCCGCGCTACACCCCGGTGTCGCGCCGCCATGAGCGGCCGAGCGCGATCCTCTGGCTGGTGCGCAACCACCCCGAGCTGAAGGACGCCCAGATCATGCGGCTGGTCGGCACCACCAAGACCACGATCGCGAGCGTGCGCGACCGCACCCACTGGAACGCCTCGACCCTGACGCCGATGGACCCGGTGACGCTCGGCCTGTGCTCGCAGATCGAGCTCGATTTCGAGGTGCAGCGCGCCGCCAAGGAGAAGCCGACTACGACGGTCTACGGCGGCGCCACGCTGCTGCCGGCCTCCGAGACCACGCGCAAGGACGAGCTGGACGATCAGCCGATCGAGCGGCACGACGATCTCAACGTCGATGCCGTGTTCGCCAAGCTGAAGACGATCGGCGGCAAGAAGCCCGACGAGGAAGAGTAAGCGGACGTCGCAACGCGACGAGCGGAATACCAAACGCGGCGGGCGAAACCCGCCGCGTTTTTATTTGGGGCCACGAATAGCCTTGATCCCCGCGCGCGCTTTGGATCAGCCGAACGAGAAGCGCCGATGGGCGAAATCGAGCAGCGGACGTTCGAAATATCGGTAGCTCAGGGCACACAGCCCGAAGGTCAGCACGAGCGCGCCGAAGGTCAGCGAGATGCCGGCGAGGCTCTCGATCGTTCTCGGCTCATGGAGCACGGCGAACAGCAGGTACACGATGACGTGGTGGGTGAGATACGCCGCGTAGGAGGTTCTGGCGAAGAAGGTCGCGACCGAACTGCGCAGCAGTGCGAGTGTTGGCGAACCGCGATTTTCCAGAACGACGAACAACAGGGCACCGAAGAAGATCTCGACCTGGGTGTGCGAGAACGCCACCGACCAGCGCTTCCATCCGAACAGCCACAACAGCGGAAGCGAGACGCTCGACCATTTGAGGATGTTTGCGACAAGCCTGGAGATCTCGGCATCCGGCTTGCGGTAGAGGCGCCACCAGGCGATCAGCGCGCCGATCGCAAGCGAATCGATCCTGAATTGCGGCAGCACGTACCAGCCATAGGCGTCCGGCAGCGCGCTATCGATCAGGCGTCCGATCGGGCAGATCAGGATCGGCACCAGCAGGATCGCGAACAGCCGCTCGGGCGGAATGTTCCGGACCAGCAATGGAAACAGCAGATAGAACTGCTCCTCGATCGCGAGCGACCAGGTGACGGCCAGGAAGTAAGCGCCGTCGGTCTGGGCCTTCGCCATGCCGAAATTCTGCAAGCCGAAGAGATAAAGCCAGCCGGGCACGCCCCTGGTGTCGAACAGATCAGGGCTGAGCGAGAAATACCAGCCGATCAGCGCGCAGCCGCACATCAGATAGTAGAGCGGCCAAATCCGGAACGCGCGCCTGCCGTAGAACGCCGAGTAGTATCGTTCGGCCGCGCGGTGGCGCAGCAGGATATCGGTGATGAGATAGCCGGACAGAATGAAGAACAGGTCGACGCCGAAGCGGCCGGCATGCAGCAATTTCCACGGCAAGCCCTGCGGCCCGTCCGGCGCGCCGAAATAATGCCAGATGACGACGATCAGAATCGCGATCGCGCGCAGCCCGTCGAGCTCTCCGATCCTGTCACGTTCCGGCAGGGCCGCAATCACCGCGCTAGTGCCGGTCCGGATTGTTCATCATGTATTCGCCGAGATCGCGCTGCCGCCGGTCGGAGCGGACTTCGGCGTTCTGGCGCTGGACGTCGCGGTCCTTGCGGCAGGCGACATATTCGGGCGAGCCGACTGCAACCTTGCCGCCCCCCTGGCAGTACTGATCGTCGTCGCCCATGCTCTCCGCGATCGGCGATCGCCCGCGTTCGAGGCAACCTGCCAGCAGCGGCAGTGCGAGCAGCAATGCGAGAGGCGCGCGTGCGGAAATGGATCGCATCCGGTGGTCCGTATCTCGTGGCATATGACAGGGAAGGCCGGGATGACCCGGCAATCCATCAAAATCAAGGCCATTTTGCTTCCGGATGCGTTTCGAGCGCGGCCCGATTGCGCGATGGCGCGCGCAGCGGTCATCTCGCCCGGGGCCACCCCTCTCCCCACCCTCCCCCGCAAGGGGGGAGGGAGCCTGACCAATGTGCTCGCCTCACGTGACGCAGTGTCAACTGCACGCACCTCCACTCACCTTACGTGAGGGAGGCACCGGCGGACGGGTTCCCTCCCCCCTTGCGGGGGAGGGTTAGGGAGAGGGGTGGCCACACCGGCGGTCTATCCGAAAGCGCGCATAGCACACCAACAACGATCGCAGTTACGCCTTCCCCTTCAGCGCCTCGCCGATCTCGTCCAGCACCTTCGGGTCCTCGATCGTCGCCGGCATGGTCCAGGGCTCGCCGTCGGCGATCTTCTTGATGGTGCCGCGCAGGATCTTGCCGGAGCGGGTCTTCGGCAGCCGCGCCACCGTGATCGCGAGCTTGAAGGCGGCGACGGGGCCGAGCTTCTCGCGCACCAGCGCGACGACCTCCTTCTCGACTTGGTCCGGCGCCTTGGTCACGCCGGCCTTCAGCACCAGGAAGCCGCAGGGCACCTCGCCCTTGATCGCATCCTTGACGCCAAGCACAGCGCATTCGGCGACATCAGGATGCGAGGCCAGGATCTCCTCCATGCCGCCGGTCGAGAGCCGGTGGCCGGCGACATTGATGATGTCGTCGGTGCGGCCCATCACCCAGACATAGCCGTCGGCGTCCTTGTAGCCGGCGTCCGAGGTCTTGTAGTAGCCGGGGAATTCCGAGAGATAGGCGTCGCGGAAACGATCGTCCTGCTGCCACAGCGTCGGCAGGCAGCCGGGCGGCATCGGCAGCTTGATCACGATCGAGCCCATCGTGCCGACGGCGACCGGCTTTGCCGCCTCGTCAACGATGTCGACCTGATAACCCGGCATCGGCACTGTCGGCGAACCGTGCTTAACCGGCAGCATGCCGAGGCCAACCGGATTGCCGGCGATGCACCAGCCGGTCTCGGTCTGCCACCAGTGATCGATCACCGGCACCTTGAGCTGCTGCTCCGCCCATTCCACCGTCGGCGGATCGGCGCGCTCGCCGGCGAGAAACAGGGTGCGGAAGCTGGAGAGATCGTAGTTCCGGATGAACTTGCCCTCGGGATCTTCCTTCTTGATGGCGCGGAACGCGGTCGGCGCGGTGAAGAAGGCGACCGCCTTGTGCTCGGAGATCACGCGCCAGAATGCGCCGGCATCCGGCGTGCCGACCGGCTTGCCCTCATACATGATCGTGGTCGCGCCGTGGATCAGCGGGCCGTAGACGATGTAGGAGTGACCGACCACCCAGCCGATGTCGGAGCCGCACCACCAGATCTCGCCGGGCTTCACGCCGTAGAGATTTTCCATCGACCATTTCAGCGCGACGAGATGGCCGCCATTGTCGCGCACCACGCCCTTCGGGATTCCGGTCGTGCCCGACGTGTAGAGGATGTAGAGCGGATCGGTGGCCGCTACCGGCACGCAGGGCGCGGTCTTGCCGGCATCGAGCGCGGCACGGCGGAGCGTCGCCCAGTCATGGTCGCGGCCCGCGGTGAGCTCGCACGCCTGCTGCGGCCGCTGCAGGATGATGCAGGTCTCGGGCTTGGCACCGGCAAGGCGGATCGCTTCGTCGAGCAGCGGCTTGTACTGCACAATGCGCCCGGGCTCGATGCCACAGCTCGCCGAGAATATCAGCTTCGGCTTGGCATCGTCGATGCGGGTCGCGAGCTCCTTGGCCGCAAAGCCTCCGAACACCACGCTGTGCACCGCGCCGATCCGCGCGCAGGCGAGCATCGCGACAACGGCCTCCGGCACCATCGGCATATAGAGGATGACGCGATCGCCCTTGGCGACGCCGAAATCCTGCATGACCGCGGCCAGCGTCTGCACTTCCTTCAGCAGCTCGGAATAGGTGAATTTGGTGATCGTGTTGGTGAGCGGGGAATCGTGGATCAGCGCGACCTGGGAGGCTCTGCCGCCGGCGACATGGCGATCCAGCGCGTTGTGGCAGGTGTTGACCACGGCACCAGTGAACCAGCGTCCATAGGCGCCCGCGGAGGGACCGTAGATCTTGCTGGCCGGCTCGATCCAGTCGATCTCGCGCGCCGCTTCCGCCCAAAACCCCTCGGGGTCCCGAAGCGAGCGGGCATACACCTCATGATACCGGCCCTGCTGAATGTTCATCGCGTTTCTCCCTCGCGCGGTCGCGCGTCATTTGCCGACCATTGTCACGGGAAGCGGCCGCGTTTCAAGCCGTAAACTGACCGACCTTGGCACTAGTAGCCATCGGCTCCGTTGATCTGCTGCAGCCGCTCGCGCATCGCCTTTTGCAGGTCGTAGCCCGGCTTGCCGAATCCGGCATTGCGGCGGGCGATGAAATCGTCCTGCGCGCGTTGCAGCTCGCGCGCCTGGCGCGGATCCCCGGCCTCGCGCACCGCGCGAAAGGTCGATGCGCCGATCTCGCGATCGAGATCGGCGAGCGCGGGATTGCCGCAGATCGCTTTCTCCACCGGGCGACGCGCCTTGCGGCAGTCGAAGCTCGGCTTGCCGGCGACCGCCATCATCGCGCCGATCCGCTCCAGCTCCAGCGACAGCGATTTGTAGTTGGCCTTGGCCGCGGCATGGTTCGGGTCGAGCTTGACGGCGGCGCCGAAATCCATGATCGCCTTCGGCCGGTCGCCCTTGCGCCGCCACAGCTCGCCGCGCGCATTGTGCGCGTCGGCCAGCGATGGATCGAGCCGGAGCACGGTGTCATAGTCCGTGATCGCGCGGTCGATCATCTGCTTGCGGTCATAGGCACCTGCGCGCGCCAGCAGGGCCTTGACGCGATCGGGCTTGGCCGCCTTCTCATTGTCGATCAGCGCGCCGCAGACCTCGATGGTCTTGTCGTCATCCGTCGCCGCAGCGGCGGCCATGCAGGGGCCGGCATCGGCCTGCACATCCTTGCCGGGTTCGCTGCTGGTCGCGCGCGCACCGCCTGTGGTCAGCGCGCCTAACAGGCAAAGGCATAGCAGCGCCACAGCCAGATTTCGAGAGTTGCGTCGCATTCCCATCCCCGACAAGACATCCCGCGCCTGTATCACCGGCCTCCGATTTCGGGCGGTGCCATTTGCCGCAAAACCACACGCTGGATTATACGTCAATTGCGACGATCGGCTGCACTCTGAGCCGCATCTGGAGCCGCACCTTGGGGGTTCGTCTTGCTGACATTCGAATGGATCATCGGCCTGTTGCTCGCAGCGGTAGCGCTGTCGGCGCTGGCGCGGCGGATCAAGGTGCCCTACCCGACCTTCCTTGCGCTCGGCGGCGTGCTGCTGACCCTGCTGCCGTGGGCCCCGACCTGGGCGCTGGAACCGAAGCTGGCGCTGGCGCTGTTCGTCGCGCCGGTGCTGCTCGATGCCGCCTTCGACACCTCGCTGCGCGATCTCCGCAACAACTGGCTGCCGGTCTCGACGCTGGTGGTGGTCGCGGTCGGTGTCACCACGGCCGCGGTCGCCGTGGTCGCGCATTGGCTGCGCCCGGATATGCCCTGGGCGGTCGCGATCGCGCTCGGCGCCATCGTTGCCCCGCCGGACGCGGCTGCGGCCACCGCGATCCTGCGCCAGGTCAGCCTGCCCTACCGGATCCAGAAGATCCTCGAGGGCGAAAGCCTGCTCAACGATGCGACCTCGCTGTTGATCTATCGGGTCGCGGTCGGCCTCGTCGCCGCCGAACACATGAAGATCCGCGAATTCGTGCCGTCGATCACGATCGCGCTGGTCGGGAGCCTTGCCGCCGGCTACCTGTTCGCGCAGGTCTGGATGATGATCACCCGCCGCATCACCGAGGCGCCGAGCGCGATCATCACGCAGTTCGGCGGCACCTTCATGGTGTGGATCGTCGCCGAGCATCTCGGGCTCTCCGGCATCCTGACCATCATCGCCTATGCGATCACCATCGCCCGCACCGCGCCGGCCCGCACCTCGGCGCGGCTGCGCGTGTCGTCCTATGCGGTGTGGGAGACCGTCGTGTTCGTGCTCAACGTGCTCGCCTTCATGCTGATCGGCCTGCAATTGCGCCCGATCTGGTCCGAGCTCGACGCCGAGGTACGCTGGAAATATTGCAGCTTTGCCGCCGCGATCCTCGCCGTCGTGATCCTCGCCCGCATCCTCTGGGTGATGCCCTACGGCGCGCTGTTGCGCACGCTGAAGGCGCGGCATTGGCTGCCCGCCCATGTGGTGGACGCGGTGCCGACCCTGAAGCGCGGCTTCATCGTGTCGTGGTGCGGCATGCGCGGCATCGTCACGCTCGCGGCCGCGTTCGCGCTGCCTGAATGGTTTCCGTATCGCGACCTGATCCTGCTGACGGCATTCGCCGTGGTGCTCGGCTCGCTGGTGATCCAGGGCCTGACCTTGCGGCCGCTGATCCTGGCGCTGAATTTCGCTGACGACGATCCGGTCGGGCGCGAGGCGGCCCATGCCCGCAGCGTCGCGTTTCGCGCCGCGCTCGACGAGATCGACGCCGATCCTTCGGAGGAAGCTGAAATCCTCCGGCTCGAATACCGCGCCGTGCTGCTGCGCGCCGAGAGCGACCCCGATGGCGGCCTGTTCTCGCGCGAACTGCCGGCCGATCCGATACGCCGCCGCGCCATCGCGGCGGCGCGGCAGGCGCTGCTCAAGCTGCGCCGCACCGAGACCATCGGCGACGATGCCTTCCACCTGGTCGAGGAAGAGCTCGACCGCGCCGAGCTCAGCGTCGAGGCGTAGCGCGTGAAGAGATCAGGATGAATAGCCGCCGCGAAGGCACTGCGCTCCCTCTCCCCGTTCTTTACGGGGAGAGGGTTGGGGTGAGGGGCTGTCTCCGCGTAACCGGCGATAGCGGCATTTGCGGAGACTCCCCCTCACCTGGAATGCATCTAGCGATGCATTCCGACCTCTCCCCAATGGGGCGAGGTGAAGCGAGCCCTCGTTGCTCACGCCCCCGACTTCGAGGTGATGCCGCCGTCGACCACGAGCTCGATGCCGGTGACATATTTCGACTCGTCCGAGGCGAGGAACAGCGCGGCGTTGGCGACGTCCCAGGCGTCGCCCATGTGCCCCATCGGCACCTGCGCGTCGCGCGCGCGCCACATCGCCTCGACATCGCCCTTGGCGTAGCTCTGCGCGAGCCCGGCCGAATGCGCGACCATCGGCGTCTTCATCAGCCCGGGCAGGATCGCGTTGACGCGGACATGCTTGGAGGCGAACTCGACCGCGGTCGAGCGCGTCATCTGGTTCATCGCCGCCTTGCTGGCATTGTAGCTGACATAGGAGATGCCGACATGGCGGATCGAGGCGATCGAGGAGATGTTGATGATCGAGCCGCCGCCCTGCTTGATCATGACGGGAATGACGTGCTTCATCGACAGATAGGCGCTCTTGAGGTTGACCGCGAACACGCGGTCCCACTCGGCTTCCGCCACTTCCACCACGCTGCCGACCTCGGCGATCCCGACATTGTTGTCGAGCACATCGATGCGGCCATAAGCCTTCAGGCAGGCCGCGACCATCGCCTCGACCTCGCTGGCGCGCGAGACGTCCGCGGTGAATGCGGCGGCCTTGCCGCCCTCCTCGGTGATGATCTTGACCGTCTCCTCGGCCGCCGCGCCGTTGCGATCGACGCAGAACACGCTGGCGCCCTCGCGCGCGAAGGTGACGGCGGTCGCCTTGCCATTGCCCCAGCCGGGTCCAATCGAGCCCGCGCCGACCACCATCGCAACCTTGCCCTTGAGCCGATCCATCGCCTGTTCTCCGTTGTTGTTCTTGCAAGAGGACCGTAGCCCGGATGAAGCGCCAGCGAAATCCGGGGCCGCTGTTCCCGGATTTCGCTGCGCTCCATCCGGGCTACGGATCTCGGCAAACACTCATCGTCGTGACATTAGCACCGATCGGATGCCCGAAAATCTCCGATAACGTTTGGCAGCGTCCCGCGTGGCACAGATGCCATTCGCCCGCGGCACCGGAATTACCGAGCACGACCTCCGCCCTTTGCACCGGCTGTGGCGACCATTGAAACCAGCCATCGACGAGGCGCGCCTCCGGCGGCGGCTCCATGCCGGCGCCGGTGCCTTTGATGCGCGCCTGTTGCAACGTCAGCCCGGCCGGCGTGACCAGCCAGTCTTCCTGCCAGGCGGTCTTCTCGATCGAATGCGTCCAGGCGAGCGTGAAGGCTGCGACCTGCAGCGCCTTCACGACACCGGCGGAGGCAAGGCAGACGCTCAAGCCGCCGCCACCGCATCGCGCGGGCGCTGCCGCCACTGCCACAAGACGACACCGGCAGCGAGTGTGAAGCCCGCGGTATCCGAGAAGCGGAAATCGCCCAACAGGCAGAGCGCGGCGCCGAACGCAACCGCGATCTCGATCAAGGTCAGCCGCGTGAACAGGAAGCCGATCGCGACGATGCCGAACAGCCCGATTGCCACCAGCGCCTTGAAGGTCGCCAGCGCCACCGCGCCGTAGAAGCCGAGCTGCGCGGCCATCGGGTCGTTGGTTTGCAGCATCAATGCCGGCGAGTAGACGAAGATGAAGGGAATGACGTAGCCGGCGAGCGCGATCCGCATCGCCTCCCAGCCGATCTTGTCCGGATTCTCCTTGGCGATCGGCGCCGCCGCCAACGCCGCAAGCGCGACCGGCGGCGATAGGTCGGCCATGATGCCGTAATAGAATGCGAACATGTGGCTCGCGATCAACGGCACGCCGAGCTTGGCGAGCGCGGGGGCTGCGAGCGCAGCCGTGATGATGTAGGTCGGGATGGTCGGGATGCCGGTGCCGAGCAGGATCGACAGCAGCATGGTCATGATCAGCGCCAGGAACAGGCTCTTGGCGCCGAGCCCGATGATCCAACTGCCGAAGATGGTGCCGACGCCGGTCTGCGTCATCATGCCGATGATGGTGCCGACAATGGCGCAGGCCATGCCGACGGTCAGCGCCGACTTGGCGCTGTCGGCGAGCGAGTCGCGGCAGGCCCTGAGCGTGGCGCGGCCGCCGCGGGTGATCGCCGCGATCACGATCAGGCCGGCGACGACGCTGGCAACCGGCACGATCTCGAGCCCGTGGCGCGACACCGCCGCAACCACCAGCGCAAGCCCGATCCAGAAGACATAGCGCACGACGGTGTTGGAGAAGCCGAGCGTGATGCTGGCGCCGAGGATCAACGCCACCGTCAGCGCGAGCCCCATGCTGCCGGCATAGAGCGGCGTGAAGCCTTCGAACAGCATGTAGACCAGCGCCGCGAGCGGCAACACCAGGTACCAGCGCGCGACCAGCGCTTTCCAGGCGCTCGGGATCTCCGAGCGCTTCATGCCGACGAGGCCATGCTTGCCGGCTTCCAGATGCACCATCCAGAACGCGGAGGCGAAGTACAGGATCGCCGGAATCACCGCGGCCTTGACGATCTCCGAATAGGCAACGCCGAGCGTCTCCGCCATGATGAAGGCGACCGCGCCCATCACCGGCGGCATGATCTGGCCGCCCATCGAGGCGGTGGCCTCGACGCCGGCGGCAAAGGCGCGGCGGTAGCCGAACTTGATCATCAAGGGAATCGTGAACTGGCCGACGGTGACGACATTGGCGACGCCGGAGCCCGAGATCGTGCCCATCATTCCCGAGGCGAACACCGCGACCTTGGCCGGGCCGCCGCGGGTGCGGCCGAACAGGCCGAGCGAGACGTCGGTGAACAGCTGGATCATGCCGGCGCGTTCCAGGAACGAGCCGAACAGGATGAACAGGAAGATGTAGGTCGCCGAGACGTAGATCGGCACGCCGTAGAAGCCTTCGGTGCCGAACGAGAGATGGGTGACGATCTGGTCGAAGTCATAGCCGCGATGGTTGAACGGCGACGGCAGATACTGCCCGAAGAACCAGTACAGCAGACAGGCGCCGCACATCAGCGGCAACGCCGCCCCCATCAGGCGCCGCGTGCCCTCGAAGATCAGGACCGCGAGCAGCGTGCCGACCGCAAGGTCCATGTTGGTCGGATCGCCGTCGCGGGCGATCAAATCGGCATAGAAGATCCACTGGTAGAGTCCGCAGAGGAAACCGGCGGCGCCGACAATCCAGCTCACCGCGCGGCCGAAATCGGTCTTCGCGGTGAAATTGCCGATCAGGCCGAAGGTCAACAGAATCAGGAAACCGACATGGACGCCGCGCACCACCTGGCTCGGCAGATAGTTGAACGCCGCGACATAGAGCTGGAACACCGCAAAGGCGAGACCGATGGCGTAGGCCAGATGCCCCCAGGCGCCTGGGCCGAAGCTCTCCGGAAAGCCATGCTCGAAATTGTCGAATTCAACCTTGATGGGCTCTTCGCCCGCAACCCGTTGCTGCATTGAATAAGTCCCCCGCCGTGCCCGCGACGCTTATATCTACAGAACCCGCCCACCAAAAGCCGCGTCAGGAAAAGCGGGCCCGTCATTGCGAGCCAACGGGTCGCGCGAACACGCGCCCGATGACAGGCTCCGCGAAGCAATCCATTTCGCCGCAAGCCGAGAGATGGATTGCTTCGTCGCTTTGCTCCTCGCAATGACGGCAAGGAGCAGACGTCCTGACCTACTTGATCAGGCCCTTTTCCTTGTAGAAGCGAATCGCGCCGGGATGCAGCGGCACCGGGCTGCCGGTCGCGGCGGCCTCGAGCTTGATCTCCTTGCCCGCGGCATGGGCATTGGCGAGTTCCGGCAGCGATTCGTAGATCAGCTTGGTCATCTGATAGGCGAGATCGTCCGACACCGCGCTCGAGGTGACGAGGTAGTTCACGACCGCAGCGGTCGGCACATCCTTGTCCTGGCCGGTATAGGTGTTGGCCGGAATGATCACGGAGACGAAGGGCGGACCGATCTTGTCGACGGTCTCCTTCGGCACGGCGACCACGGTGATGTCGCTCGAGGTCGAGAGGTCCTTCAGCGAGGCGACGCCGAGGCCGGCGGACTGCAAGGTGGCGTTGAGCTGGCGGTTCTTCATCAGGTCGACCGATTCGGCGAACGGCAGATACTCGACCTTGCCGAGATCCTTGTAGCTCATGCCGGCAGCCGCGAGGATCGCGCGCGAGTTGAGCTCGGTGCCGGACTTCGGCGCACCGACCGACAGGCTCTTGCCCTTGAGATCGGCGAGCGTCTTGATGCCGCTTTCGGCGGTCGCGACGATCTGGATGTAGTTCGGATAGATCGCGCCGATGGTGCGCAGCTTGTCGAGCTTGGTCTTGAAGCCGGCCTCGGCGTCGCCTTCCCAAGCTGCCTTCAGCGAATCGCCGAGCGTGAAGGCGATCTCGCCGCGGCCCTGCTGCAGCAGCACCAGGTTCTCCACCGAGGCCTTGGTCGCCTGCACCTGGGTCTTCACGCCTGATATCTTGTCGCCGTAGATCTTCCCGATCGCGACGCCGAGCGGGTAGTAGACGCCCGAGGTGCCGCCGGTGAGCACGTTAATGAACTGCTCGGCCTGCGCGACCGGCGCAGCCAAAACACTGGCTGCCACGATCGCGGCAGCCATCAACCTAGAATTCATGAGCAATATTCTCCCCTAAGCCGGGCCGGAAATTGGCCGCACACCCCCGCCGGGTCAACCCATCCAATTGACGCATGCGTGGCCGAAATGCCTGATGGCAGCACCACCTTACCTGCGCGGGAACTCTGCGCGAGCAAGCGGGTTAAGATGCGCAATCTCGCCGCGAGGTATGACTTGCAGCCGTCCGGGACGACGACCGTTGAGCGCGCTTGATGCGTTGAACTTCTTCCTCGCCGACGTGCGGGACGGGCTCGGCCCCTATCTTGCGATCTACCTTCTGACCGAACGGAAGTGGGACGAGGCCTCGATCGGCTCGGTGATGTCGATCGCCGCGATCGCCAAACGCGCCCTGATGATCGCCGCCGCCATTGTCGCGAGTCTGTTCCTTTGCGGCGTCGCTCCTGTGCGTCGATGCCGGAGACGCTGCGCACGGCAACGGCGACATCGCACGCACCTGCTTTGGCATCACACGACGGATGATCCGTGATTCGCCGTTGGCGCGCCGTGGATCACCGCACGTGAAGCGATCCGATGTCCGACAATGATCCAGTTCCGCATCTGCATCGACGCGACAACACAGTCATTAACGCCGTCTCTCGATGACACACGCGCGCAATGTTTCTGCGTACGTCCAAAGTCGCGCACAATCGCGCTCATGAAGCTCAGATGACGCATTTGTTGCACGTGTAACCGCGGCAAGACGCAGCGATTCCGGCTTCATTTGATTCGAATTGAATCCTTTAAGGTTAGCGAGCCAATCAATGTATGAACCAGAAATTTCCATGATTGCCGGGGTTCTTAGATGTACGAGTCAAGCCGGGGTAATTACGGACAAGGCGGGGCATGAATCACATCAGCCACATCACACAAACACGCGCCGGATGGTTCGGACATCGCAAGCTGACCCCGCGCGCATGCATTGCGGACAGCAAAAAACACCTTCGAACCTTCCTTGCAGAGGCGCTGGAAGACCTCGGCTTCATCACCAGTGAATGCGGCCAGGCACTGGAGCTCGACACCGTCCTGGACGCGGAACGGCCCGATCTTCTGGTGCTCGGCGTGTCCGTGGACGGCATCGAAGTCAGTAAAATTCTCGAGACTTTGGTGAGAAAGGACTATCGCGGCAAGGTCCTCGTCATCGGGCAACCGGACTCGATCATCGTCAAGGCGGTCCGGCAGATCGGCGATGAGTACGGCATCGCCATGCTGCCGGCCCTGTCCACCCCGTTCAGCGCCGGATCCCTTCGTGACAGTCTGGCCTCGTTGCTGCCGCTCGAACCGGCGCCGAGCCCGGCGGTGGACGTGCCCGAAGCGCTGAAAGCCGGCTGGCTCGAGCTGTGGTATCAGCAGAAAATTCATCTCCGGACGCTGGTTCCGAGCGGAGCCGAGGCACTGATCCGGATGCGCCATCCCGCATGGGGCGTCGTGCCGCCGGCCTACTTCATCCCCGACGAAAGCGATCCGCATTTTCACGCGCTGTCCGAGTTCGTGATCGAGCGCGCGATCGAGGACTGGCGCTATCTCCTCGAACAGATCGGGCCGGTCAATCTCTCGATCAACCTGCCGATCTCGTTTCTCGCCGACGATCATGCGGTGCGCGAGCTGTGTTACCGGATTCCGGACCATGCGGCCTTCGCTGGCCTGCTGATCGAGATCGACAGCACCGAGGTGGTCGACAATCTGGATCTCGCGATCGAGGTCGCGAGGCGCGTTCGCCTGCACAATATCGGCATCTCGATCGACAATGTCGGCGCGAACTGGCCGTCCTTGCTCGGACTGCCGAACTTTCCGTTCGTCCAGCTCAAGGTCGATCATCAATACGTCACCGGCTGCGCGGATCAGCGCCTGAAGCAGACGGTGTGCCGGCGCATCGTCGAGCTCGCCCACGATGCCGGCGCGCAGGTCGTGGCCCAAGGCGTCGAGACGCGCGCGGATTTTCTCGCCGCGCATGAGATGGATTTCGATCAGGTCCAGGGCTACCTGTTCGGCAAGCCGATGGGCGTCAAGAAGTTCGCCCGTTCACGGATGCACTTCTCGGAGAAAGAGCCGGCCTCCTGAGGCATCGCCTCCGCTCAGGCGCGAGCTTGGCGATCGATCGCGTGCAGCGCCTCGCCGCGCGCGATCAACCGCTTCGCGTTGGAATAGGTCGGGACTTCCAGCAGCGAGCCGTCGAGCTCGACGCGGCCGAGGCCCTGCGTTCGCGCCGCTTCGAAGGCCGCGACGATCCTGCCCGCCCGGCGCAACTCGTCCTCGCTCGGCGTGAGGACGCCGTTGACGATGGCCGCATGCGCGGGATCGACCAGGCTCTTGGCGGTGTATCCCAGCCGTCGCGCCCAGACCGTGTCGCGCGCGACGCCCGCGGCGTCGCTCCAGGTGTAAGGGCAATCCACCGCGACGACGCCGGCGGCGCGACATTCCACGATGAAGCGCTGCCGCGCGTAAGCGAGCTCCAGGCCGTCGCTGCCGCGCTCGGCGCCGAGATCGGCCGCGAGATCTTCCGACGCCATCAGGCAGCCGATGGTGCGCCGGCTCGCCGCCGCGATCGCGCCGGTCTGCACCAGGCCGCGCGCGAACTCGATGTTCGGCAGCAGTGACGTCGATCCCTCAGCGATGCCGTAGTCGCGCTCGAACCGCGTCACCGCCTCGTCGAGCCTGACGACATGGTACGGCTCGGCGACCTTCGGCAGCGCGACAATATCAGGACGGCCGCGCATCACGGCGGCAAGATCGTCCATGCCGTCCTGGTCCAGCGGGTTGACGCGGACCGCGACCACCACGCCCTGGTCGCGCCAGGCCGCGTAGAGCTCGGCCGCCAGCGCCCGCGCCTTCGGACGCAGCGACGGCGGGGTGAAGTCCTCGAGTTCGTGGATCAGTACGTCGGCGCCGCTGGCGGCCGCGTGCTGCAGCACCTGTTCGTTGGCGCCTTCGAGAAACAGCCAGGAGCGGCAGAGCGGGGCTGGGCGCAGCTTGCGCATCACACGGCCCGCACCGCCATCACTGAAACGTCATGTCGAGGCATTTCGAGATATCGGAGCCGAGGCCGGACGAGATGGTGATGCAGCCGCGAACCTTCTGGGTGGTGGTATCGTTGGCCCAGATCGCATAGCCGCCGGTGCCGAAGAACGAGTTGGTGTTCGGCGGCTCGGTCTCGGTGGCATCGAACGTGTAATTGCCGTCGGTCTCGAAGATGCGCGGCTTCTTGGTGCAGCTGCCGTCGGCCTGGACGTTGATGACCTCCTTGTTGTCCTGCGTCAGCGCCAGCGAGACCTGGCAGCGGAAGTATTCCGAGGTCTTGGCGTTGAACAGATAGGCGTAGGATTTGCAGGTCGACGTCTTGAGCTTGCCGGCGGACAGGCCGCGGCTGCAGGAGATGCGCTGGTTGTTGGAGAGCTTGAACTCGTCCGCTTGCGCGACTGACGCCAGCGTCATGAACGACAGAGCGACACCGATACCGATCTTCATGACGTGGTTCATCGCGATCACCCCCAGGTAGTGTTTCCGCCAATCAAAGCGTTTGTAAACGGAAACGCGAAGATAGTCGCCAAGCTTGATGCGGGAAATCACAAAGTCGCTGATCTCTGTGAGCGGCCGCGCCGATTGTCGTATTGACGCCCGAATACCGTTCGTGATTTGTTCAGAGACGTGGGGACGATGCCGTTTTTTTTTTCGGCCGGAGGTGGATCATGACGCATTTTTTGACCAAGACCTTTATTGCGACCGCGACCCTTGCTGCGATGACGACATACGCATTCGCGCAGGAGGCTGCGCCCTGGGAGCTGAAGTCCGACATGGGCTACGCCTATGACAAGGAGGGCAAGACCTGGGCCTACAAGATGGGCACCAGCAATGCCGGCACGCTGCTGAAAGGCGCCAAGAAGGTGCCGAAGGGGACGCTGTTCTTCATCGGACAGAACGGCCAGCTCTACATGCGCTCCGGGCCCTATCTCGAGGGCGACGGCAAGTTCATGTTCGGCTCGAAATAGAGCGTTTCGAGCGAAGTGGACGCCGGTTCGCGTGAAGGAAAAGCGTCAAAAGAAGAGGCTGTCAAAAGAAGGGTCTTGGGCTCCGGTTCTGATTCAATCAGAACCGGAAATGCGCTGACGTTATTCGGCAGACCTCAGAACGCCCCGGCCAATTCCCTTGCGCCGGGCTTGTTGCTGTTGAAGTCCATCCGCTCGTTGGTGACGGCAAGCAGCTTGGCCACTGTGTTGTGGCGGATCGCGACCGGGTTGCGCTCGTAGCCCGAGCGCTGGAAGAAGTTCGTGGTCGGCACCTGCTCGCGCATCGCCTGCGGCATTGTCACCATGTCAAACCCGGTGCCGTCGCCCGTCAGGTTCATCATCTCGAGCTCGGCCGCGGTCAGCGGCCTTGCGTAGCCCTTGTTGCGGGCGAAGATCACCGAGGTCAGCAGCTTGTGGGTCTGCAGCATCGGGCCGACATCGATGTCGAGCACCATGGCGTGGCACGCCCAGCCTTGCGCGGTGTCGGCGAGGCGTTGATGCGCCGACCAGTCGTCGGGCACGGTACGGGTGAACGCGACCATCTTCTTCAGCACCGCGAGCTTGTGCTCCATGGCCTTGCGCGCCGGCCCCTGCGTCCTCGCAACGCGCTCGGTCAGATCCCGCACGAATTCATGGCCCTGCTCGGCCAATAGCTCGACGGTGTTGGTGGTGAGCAACTGATTGTAGCCCATCGCGGTCGAGATGGCGCGCTTGCCGCCATGCTCGATCCCCGCCTGCACGTCGTAATTGCCGGTGCCGCCGGTCTCGAACGAATAGACCCGCACCGCCTGCTCCGGCGTCAGCCCCGCCGCGCGCGCGTAGCGGGCATAGGCGCGCTTGAACTCCACCTCGCTCGACGGCCGCTGCGGCGCAAACTGGAATTGCTCGGCCGCCGCCCTGACGAGATCCGAGACCACCGGGATCGTCTTGGGCGGACGCGGCGGCTTGCCACCCTCCTCCTCGGGAGCCGGATTGACCGGCCGCCTCGGCCCCTCATAGACCGGCGGCTGCTGCAGCACGTAATCGTCGAGCGTGATCTGCACGCGGTCGCGGCGCTTGGCGTTGCGGCCGCGCCGCTTGTCGGCGATCGCGCTCCAATAGGCACCCGCATCCTGCTCGAAGGCGGCGCGCGCCTCCTCGTATTCCTGCAACTTGCGGCGATATTCCATGATCGCCTGCGGCGACGCCTGCGCCATCGCATTGGCGACGGACGGCGGCAGCGCATCGGCCTCGCCGGCCGATACTGACGGCGCGCCGGCGACAAGCGCGAGCGCGACAAATCCTGACGAAAGGCGAATCAATTGCGGGCGCATGGCCTCGTTGTAGCAAGCACTGCTGCGAAGTCAGCCCGGAAATCTCCGGATCGGAGGCGGCCGGATGCCGCGATCAGGTCCAGAATTTTCGCCACAATGCGGTGTTCTCCGAAGAATGCGTGTCCTGGGAAGGCCTTGGAGATTGCGATGAGGATGGCACTGTGGCTCGCCACCGCTGGCGCTCTGATACTCTCCGCACCGGCGCGCGCCGAGCGTCCGGACTGCGGGTCGTTTCCGGATACGCGTTCACGGCTCTCTTGTTACGAGAATGTGTCGCGCGCGCCTCCGGAACCCGCGACCGCGACGCATCCGCCCGTTGCGCAGGGCAAGGCAATGAAGATGAACGCCCGCAAGCGGCATCACCGATAGCGTCGGCCTACTTCCATGCGAACACCGGCTGCTCCAGATCGGCGACGCGGGTGTTGCGGCCGGCGAGCACCTCACGGAACTGATAGATCAGCGCGGCGGTCGGCGCATGGATCTGCTGGCCGCCGAGCCGGAAGCGGATCACCCGCCGCGCGCTCTCGGGTATCGTGACGAAGCTGAACGCGTCGTCGATCTCGATCGCATCGAGGCCGATGCGGTGCACGGACGCGACTTCATCCGGGTTCGGCGCAAGCGCCGCATGCGCGCCGGCCCAGACCACGACCGGTGTGATCAGATAGCCGGAGCGCGTCGGATAATCGTCGAGCATGCCGAGCACGTCGCGCGGGCCAAGCGCAAGGCCAAGCTCCTCGTGCAATTCGCGCAGCGCGGCCTGGGGCTGCGTCTCGCCGGCATCGCAGCGCCCGCCGGGCAGCGCCCATTGCGCGCTGTGGGCGCGCAGGCGCGCGCTGCGCCGGGTCAGCAGGAAGGCCGTGCCGTGGCCGTCATCGGTTTCGGTCAGCGCGATCGCGACCGCCGCGCGCTTCAGCGCCGGCGCGGCATCGGCCGCGGCCTGACGCGCGAACGCGGCACAGAGCTCTGCGATATTCCGCCGGGTGGCATCGTCAAACGTGCGGGCCATTGCGCTTGACTACAACACAACAGCGTTTGATGAAATGAGCGGAACGACATGCCTCCTGCGATCAATCATAGCTAAGCAACGGATCCTCACCTCATGACGGCCAAGGCCGCGGACAGACTCAAATCCGACGGCTGGAAGGTCGCCGACACCACGGGCTTCCTGACGCTGATCGGCCCCCTGTGGGAACGGTTGAAGGACGGCGCGCTCGAGCTCGCGCTGATCACCGAGGACAAGCACCATAACCGCCGCGGCCTGGTGCAAGGCGGTGTGATCATGACCTTCGCCGACCGCGCCTGCGGCATGGCCGCGCGCTTCGTCTCGGGCAAGCCGACACTTGCGACGGTGCAACTCGACACCCATTTCGTCGAGGCCGGCAAGATCGGCGAGATCCTGACGACGCGGCCGCGCGTGGTACGCTCGACCCGCAGCCTGATCTTCATCACGGCCGAGGTGACTGTCGACAAGCGCTGTATCGCGATGGCCAACGGCGTGTTCAAGATTCTGAAGAACGAGAGTTGATCCCCGTCATTTCGGAGGAACGATCGATGCAATACCGTCAGCTCGGCCGCAGCGGCCTGAAGGTTTCGCCGATCTGCTTGGGCACCATGATGTTCGGCGGGCCGACCGATGAGGCGATCTCGTCGCGGATCGTGGCCAAGGCGCGCGAGGCCGGTATCAACTTCATCGACAGCGCCGACGCCTATAATGGCGGCAAGTCCGAAGAGGTCGTGGGCCGCGCGATCTCGAACAGAAGGTCGAGCTGGGTGCTCGCGACCAAGCTCGCCAACCCGATCGGCGACGATCCGAACCATGGCGGGCTGTCGCGGCGCTGGGTGTTGCAGGCCGCCGACGAGAGCCTGAAGCGGCTAGGCACCGACTACATCGACGTCTATTACCTGCACAAGGAAGACCACGCGACGCCGCTCGACGAGACGGTGCGTGCGATGGGTGACCTGATCCGCGCCGGCAAGGTGCGCTATTTCGGCGTCTCCAACTACCGCGCCTGGCGCGTCGCCGAGATCTGCAACATCTGCGACCGGCTCGGCATCGACCGTCCGGTCGCGAGCCAGCCCTATTACAACGCGATGAACCGGATGCCGGAGGTCGAGCACTTCCCGGCCTGCGCCTATTACGGCCTCGGCATCGTGCCCTACAGCCCGCTGGCGCGCGGCGTCTTGACCGGCAAATACGCGCCCGATGCGGCGCCGCCTGCGGACACCCGTGCGGGGCGCAACGACAAGCGCATGATGCAGACCGAGTGGCGGCCGGAATCCTTGCAGCTGGCGCAGGAGATCAAGCGCCACGCCGAGAGCCGCGGCATCACCGCCGGGCAGTTCGCAGTGTCCTGGGTGCTGAACTCGTCGTTCGTCAGCGCCGTGATCGCCGGCCCGCGCACCGAGGCGCAATGGGACGACTACATCCGCGCGCTCGACTATCGCTTCACCGCCGAGGACGAAGCCCTGATCGACCGTCTCGTCGTGTCAGGCCATCCCTCGACGCCGGGGTTCAACGATCCGGCGTACCCGATCGAGGGACGGCGGGCGCGGACTGGATAGCGCGAGCAGCGGCCGCACGGCTCGGGTTGGACATTCAATTCTATCCGCCGTCATTGCGAGGAGCGGTAGCGACGAAGCAATCCATTTCTCCATGCGGCATGATGGATTGCTTCGCTTCGCTCGCAATGACGGTGTCCACTCGGCAACGCCGAAGTTACGTTTCGTAGCTTCCGAATTGCGCAAGCGTCGCGCCGGCTGCACCATCGTCGCATGGAAATGCTGATGCTGGTGCTGCCATGACGGCAACCAATGTACTGGACTGGATCGTCGCGCTCTTCGTCTGCTGGGCCAGCCTGACTGCAATCATCGAGCCCCGGCGCGACGTCTCGCAGTGTGACGGCCCCATTGTAGCAAGCAGCGCGCAACAAGCGCCGCTGGCGGCACCAACGCAGGCAGAGTTCGAGGAGATGATCCGGGACATGAAGCTGCACGACTGAGCAAAGCGCAGAAAGCCCTTCGTCTTCAAACCGGCGTCCCCTGAAATGAAACAGGGCGGCGCCGAAACGCCGCCCTGTCCAGATTGCCGCTGCTGGCCGCTTACTTCACGAGATCGAAGCGATCCGCGTTCATCACCTTGGCCCAGGCCGCGACGAAGTCGTTCACGAACTGCTCCTTGGCATCCGACGAGCCGTAGACTTCGGCGAACGCGCGCAGCTGCGAGTGCGAGCCGAAGATCAGGTCGACGCGGGTGCCGGTCCACTTCACCGCGTTGGTCTTGCGGTCGCGGCCCTCATAGAGGCCCTCGCCGGCATCGCTCCACACCGTGCCCATGTCGAGCAGATTGAGGAAGAAGTCGTTGGTCAGCGTCCCCGGCTTGCCGGTGAAGACGCCGTGCTTCGACTTGTTGGCATTGGCGCCGAGCACACGCAGGCCGCCGACCAGGACCGTCAATTCCGGTCCTGTCAGCCGCAGCAGCTGCGCGCGATCGACCAACGCCTCCTCGGGCAGCATGGCCTGGGGCTTGCCGCTGAGATAGTTGCGGAAGCCGTCAGCTCGCGGCTCGAGCGGGGCGAAGGAGTGCGCGTCGGTCTGGTCCTGCGACGCGTCGGTACGGCCCGGCGTGAAGGGGACCTTCACATTGGTGCCGCCGTCCTTCGCCGCCTTCTCGATCGCAGCCGCGCCGCCGAGCACGATCAGATCGGCGAGCGAGACCTTTTTGCCGAACTCCTTCTGGATGGCTTCGAGCTTGGACAGCACAGTCTTGAGCTGCGCCGGCTCGTTGACATCCCAGTCCTTCTGCGGGGCGAGACGGATGCGCGCACCGTTGGCGCCGCCGCGCTTGTCCGAACCGCGGAACGTGGAGGCCGAGGCCCAGGCGGTCGATACCAGTTCGGACACCGACAGACCCGAGGCAAGGATCTTCGCCTTGAGCGCCTCGATATCCTTGTCGTCGATCACGGCGTGATCGAGCGCCGGCACCGGGTCCTGCCAGATCAGCGTCTCCTTCGGCACCAGCGGGCCGAGGTAGCGCTGGATCGGGCCCATGTCGCGATGCGTGAGCTTGAACCAGGCGCGGGCGAAAGCGTCCGCGAACTGATCCGGATGCTCGTAGAACCGGCGCGAGATCTTCTCATAGGCCGGATCGAAGCGCAGCGAGAGGTCCGTGGTCAGCATGGTCGGGACGTGCTTCTTCGACGAGTCGAACGCGTCCGGAATGTCGGCCGCAGCGCCCTTCGCCTTCCACTGCTTCGCACCTGCCGGGCTCTTGGTCAGCTCCCATTCATACTTGAACAGGTTGTCGAAGAAGTGGTTGCTCCACTTGGTCGGCGTCTGGGTCCAGGTGACCTCGGGGCCGCCGGTGATCGCGTCGGCGCCGACGCCGGTGCCGAACTTGCTCTTCCACCCCAAGCCCTGCTCCTCGAGCGCGCCGCCTTCCGGCTCCGGCCCGATCAGCGACGGATCACCCGCGCCGTGGGTCTTGCCGAAGGTGTGGCCGCCGGCGATCAACGCAACGGTCTCTTCGTCGTTCATCGCCATGCGGAAGAACGTCTCGCGGATGTCCTTTGCAGCGGCGACCGGGTCGGGATTGCCGTTCGGGCCTTCCGGGTTGACGTAGATCAGGCCCATCTGCACCGCGCCGAGCGGCTCGGAGAGCTGACGCTCGCCGCTGTAGCGCTCGTCGCCGAGCCAGGTGCCTTCCGGACCCCAATACAGCTCTTCCGGCTCCCATACGTCGGCACGGCCACCGGCAAAGCCGAACGTCTTGAAGCCCATCGATTCCAGCGCGACGTTGCCGGCGAGGACATAAAGATCGGCCCAGGAGATCTTGCGGCCGTATTTCTGCTTGATCGGCCAGAGCAGCCGGCGCGCCTTGTCGAGGTTGGCGTTGTCAGGCCAGCTGTTGAGCGGGGCGAAACGCTGCTGACCGGCACCGGCGCCGCCGCGGCCGTCGCTGATGCGGTAGGTGCCCGCCGAGTGCCAGGCCATGCGGATCATCAGGCCGCCGTAATGGCCGAAGTCCGCCGGCCACCACTCCTGCGACGTCGTCATCAGGGCCGTCAGGTCCTTGATCACGGCGTTGAGGTCGAGGGTCTTGAATTCCTTGGCGTAGTCGAACCCCTTGCCCATCGGATCGGACAGGCTGGAGTTGTGATGCAAGACCTGAACGTCCAGCGACTTCGGCCACCAGTCACGATTCGTGTGTCCGCGAGGGGCTGCCGTGAATGGGCATTTGCCCGCGCCTTCGTCGGTTTTTGCGTCCATGTTTCTTCTCCGAGGTGATGGATTCTGGAATGTGCTGGAGCTCTTCCAAGAATGATTCTACGCGCCTCAATCCATCAGGTGAAATTGACTTTAATGATCGCGTCGATAAGATAATCTGATGATAAATGTCACACTCCGGCAACTGAGGTATTTCGATGCGCTGGCCCGCCACGGGCATTTCGGGCGTGCCGCGGATGCCTGCGCGGTGTCGCAGCCGGCGCTGTCGATGCAGATCCGCGAGATGGAACAGGCGGTCGGCGGCGTCCTGATCGAACGCAGCGCGCGCCAGGTCACGCTGACGGCGTTCGGCGAGGAACTTTTGCATCGCGTGCGCGACATCCTGCGCTCGGTCGACGAGCTCGGCGATTTCGCGCGCGCCTCGCGCGACAAGCTCGCCGGACGGCTGCGCGTCGGCATGATCCCGACCATTGCGCCCTATCTGCTGCCGAAGGTGATCGAGACCCTGGCGCGGCTGCATCCCGAGCTCGACATCCATGTCCGCGAGACGCTGACGCCGAAGCTGATCAAGGAGGTCGCCGAGGGCCGGCTCGACACCGCGATCGTGGCGCTGCCGGTGTCGGAACCGTCGCTGACCGAGGTCGCGCTGTTCTCGGAGAATTTCCTGCTGGTGCGCCCGGGCGAGGATGCCAAGACGCCGGTGCCGAGCGCCGAGATGCTGCGCGAGATGCGGCTGTTGCTGCTCGAGGAAGGCCATTGCTTCCGCGACCAGGCGCTTTCGTTCTGCAACATGCAGTCCTCGCCGCCGCGCGAGGTGCTGGATGCAAGCTCGCTGTCGACGCTGGTGCAGATGGTCGGCGCCGGCATCGGCGTCACCCTGATCCCCGAGATGGCGGTGACGGTGGAGACGCGCTCGGCGCCCGTCACGGTGTCGCGCTTCAAGCATCCGCAGCCGTCGCGCACCGTCGGCATGGTCTGGCGCAAGACTTCGCCGCTCGCCTCGCAGCTCCAGCAGATCGCGGACGTGGTCTCGCTCGCGGCCCGGGAGTTGCGCGCGCCGAAGGAAGGTGGCGCGAAGGAGCCGGCGAAGCGCGCGGGGCGAAGGAAGGCTGGGTGATCGCGGCTGGGTCTTGGAGTGGACGCAGCCCGCGTTTGACGCGCGCATCTCGCCACACTCTCAGCTGTCGTCCCTGCGAAAGCAGGGACCCATACTCCGCGGCGGATGTTGTGAACGGGACTCGTCGTTCCAGCATCGCGCAACAATGAGATTCGGTGGTTATGGGTCCCTGCTTTCGCAGGGACGACACCGAATTTGTGGGCGCAGTCCGTAGCAACCGTTAGATCATGATGGTTGCTACGAAGCTGTCGTTCCGGCTCCCATGGCAGGCCCCGGATCGACCCCCTCACTTCTCCAGATACTTCTTCATCTCGGCGATCAGGCCGTCGCGCAGTTCGGGGCGCTTGAGGCCGAAGGCGATGTTGGCGCGGAGGAAGCCGGGCTTGGAGCCGCAATCGTGGCGTTCGCCCTCGAACTCGACGCCGTAGAATTTCTGCGTCTTGGCGAGCCCGATCATCGCGTCGGTGAGCTGGATCTCGCCGCCCGCGCCGCGCTCCTGCGTCGCCAGGATGTTGAAGATCTCGGGCTGCAGGATGTAGCGGCCGGTGATCGACAGGTTCGACGGCGCGGTGCCCTGCGGCGGCTTCTCGACCATGCCGTCGACCTCGAAGATGTTGCCGGTGCGTTTGCCGACGCCGCAAATGCCGTATTGATGGGTGAGCTCGTCGGGCACCGCCTCGACCGCGATCACGTTCGACTTCTCGCCGAGCTTGTTGGCGGCGTCGATCATCTGCTTCAGGCAGCCCGGCGTGTTCAGCACCAGCTCATCCGGCAGCACCACCGCGAACGGCTCGTTGCCGACGATGTCGCGCGCGCACCACACCGCGTGGCCGAGCCCGAGCGGCGCCTGCTGCCGGGTGAAGCTCATCGCGCCGGCCTCCGGCTGGTTCTGCGCCAGGATGTCCTGCTCGGTCTTCTTGCCGCGTTGCGCGAGCGTGGTGTCGAGCTCGAACATGCGGTCGAAGTGATCCTCGATGACGCCCTTGTTGCGGCCGGTGACGAACACGAAGTGCTCGATGCCGGCTTCCCTCGCTTCGTCGACCACGTACTGGATCAGGGGCTTGTCGACGATCGTCAGCATCTCCTTCGGCATCGCCTTGGTGGCAGGCAGCACGCGGGTACCGAGACCGGCGACGGGAAAGACGGCTTTGCGGATCTTCATGGGATTATCGGGGGCCCTTGAAATGGGTGGGACGACGGCGCGAAATGAATCGCACCTTGGTACCTCGTTTTGCAGCCGCCAACAAAGGCGGATGTGTGGTGCGGCTTAATTCCGCCGTTCCCGTCAGCCAATGCGGGCCACGACGAAATCTCGCCCATGTTAAGTTATTGGAAACCGTCCCGGGTCCTTCTGGAACAGCACGTTTTTTGACAGGCACACGACAAATGCGCTCGATAGGAACATCACAGACCAGGCTTTTCAGCGCGAGCCTGATCGCGCTGGCGCTGCTGCTGCCCGGCAGCACGCAGGCTCAATCGGCGGGCAACGGCCTGACCAACCTGATCGACAGCATCTTTTCCGGACCGAACGCCGCGACGCCGCCGCAGGCCGCGACCGGGCAGGACGGCGCCGCGCCGCCGTGGAGTGGCGAAGACGGCGCCTCCGGCCATCCGCTGATGACATCAGCCGCGATCCGCCAGGCGGCCTCGGACTTCCCGAATTGCGTCGCTGCGATGTGGCCAGATGCCGCACGGCGCAACATCACGCAGCAGAATTTCGAGCGCTTCACCGCCGGCCTGCAGCCCGATCTGCGCATCATGGACCTGTTGGATTCGCAGCCGGAGTTCACCAAGGCGATCTGGGATTATCTCGACATCCTGGTGAGCGACGCGCGGCTCGCCAAGGGCCGCGAGGTCCTCGCCAAATACAAGCCGCAGTTCGACGCGACCGAGAAGGCCTATGGCGTCGATCGCTATATCATCGCCGCGATCTGGGGCATCGAGTCGAACTACTCGACCCAGATGGGCGATCGCAGCGTGGTGCAATCGACCGCGACGCTTGCCTGCATCGGCCGCAGGCAGGCCTATTTCAAGGACGAATTCCTGTCGGCGCTGGAGATCCTCAACCGCGGCGATCTCAGGCCCGAGCAGATGCGCGGCTCCTGGGCCGGCGCCTTCGGCCCGACCCAGTTCATGCCGACCGCGTTCAAGCGCTACGCCGTCGACGGCGATGGCGACGGCCGCCGCGACGTCGTCGACAATCCGAGCGACCTGATCGCCTCGACCGCCAACAATCTGAAGAAGGACGGCTGGCAGCCCGGCGCGAGCTGGGGCTACGAGGTCGTGCTGCCGCAAGGCCTGAATTACATGCTGGCCGACCGCGCCAAGGTGATGCCGCTGTCGCAATGGGAGCAGCTCGGCGTCAAGCGGGCGGGCGGCCAGCCGTTCCCGCGGTCGTCCGACAAGGCCTATCTGCTGGCGCCGGCGGGCGCCGAGGGGCCGGGCTTCCTGATGCTGCAGAACTTCCGGGTGATCATGAAGTACAACCCGGCCGAGGCCTATGCGCTCGCGATCGGCCATTTCGCCGACCGCCTGCGCGGCGGCGCGCCGTTCGTGCAGCCCTGGCCGCGCCAGGAGCGGGTGCTGTCGCGCGCCGAGCGGCTGGAACTGCAGCAGCTGCTGGCCCAGCGCGGCTTCTACAAGGGCACGCCCGACGGCCAGTTCGGCGGCCAGACCCGCGAGGCGCTGCGCGGCTTCCAGGTCTCGATCGGCGCCCCGGCCGACGGTTTTGCCACGTCAGAGGTGCTGGAGCGGCTGCGGGGGCAGTAGAGCCGCGGGTTACGGCTCTTGCGCCCACCTCTCCCGCTTGCGGGGGGAGGTCGGATTGCATCGAAGATGCAATCCGGGTGGGGGCTTTCTCCGCAGAATGACTGGTCCCATCGCGGTGACACCCCCACCCCGGCCCTCCCCCGCAAGCGGGAGAGGGAGCGCAGTTCCGTCGCGGCAACCGCCTGGCACCGCCCCGAAAGTAACCGTGAAATCCGATATTTGCCGTCCGCCTTGACGGTGGCCGGAGGCACCCGATTTATGGTGGAAAAGCTGCCCGCTTGCGGCCCGATTCCGCTAATATGCTCACGTACTTCCAGATCATTTGCGACCGAACCC
This sequence comes from Bradyrhizobium sp. INPA03-11B, assembly GCF_040446015.1. Lineage (NCBI taxonomy): Bacteria > Pseudomonadati > Pseudomonadota > Alphaproteobacteria > Hyphomicrobiales > Nitrobacteraceae > Bradyrhizobium > Bradyrhizobium sp. INPA03-11B. The sequence continues at coordinate 27,934 of NZ_JASGSR010000026.1, read as the reverse complement.
GATGCGAGAGCCGAAGTCCTTCCTGCGCGTATTCACCGAAGCCGGGCCGCTGGTCGCGCTGGCGGTGGCGCTTGCGCTGTTGATCGGCATCGCGCAGCCGGCCTCGGCGCAGTTCTTCGGCTTCCCGGGCTTCGGCGGCGGACCACCGCAGCCGCAGCGCCGCGCTCCGCCGCAGCATGGCGGTGGCGGCGGCTGGTTCGGGGGCGATTTCTTCGCGCCGTTCCAGCAGCAACAGCCGCAATCGCAGCCGCAGCGGCCGCGCGAGGATTTCTCCCGTGCGCCGCCGCCGGCCAAGCGCGAAGCCGCAGCCGAGCGCAACGTGCTCGTGATAGGCGATGCGATGGCCGACTGGCTCGCCTATGGCCTGGAGGATGCCTATTCCGATCAGCCCGACATGGGCGTGATCCGCAAGCACAAGACGGTGTCCGGTCTGATCCGCTACCAGCCCAAGGGCGACCCGGCGGATTGGGCTGCGGCCGCCAAGGGCATTCTCGCCACCGAGAACCCCGACGCCATCGTCGTGATGCTCGGCCTCAACGACCGCACCTCGATCCGCGAACCGGTCGTCGAGAAGAAGGTCGACAAGAAGGACGAGAAAAAGGACGCGCGCGGCAAGCCGGACGCAAAGCCTGGCGACAAGCCCGATGCCGCTGCCAAAACCGATAGCAAGGTCGACAATAAGCCCGCCGAGACCGAGCCGCCGGCCGACGACGCCGACACGGACTCGCAGGCCGCGCCGGAAAAGACCGCGCGCTCGGCCAACGGCGTCTCCGAATTCCGCGACGACCGCTGGGTCGAGCTCTACGGCAAGAAGATCGAGGAATTGATCAACGTGCTGAAGAGCAAGGGCGTGCCGGTGCTGTGGGTCGGCCTGCCCGCGATCCGCGGCCAGAAGGGCACGTCGGACATGCTGTTCCTCGACGCGCTCTATCGCGACGGCGCCGGCAAGGCCGGCATCACCTATGTCGACGTCTGGGACGGCTTTGTCGACGAGGCCGGCCGCTTCATGCAGAAGGGCCCGGACTTCGAAGGCCAGCCGCGCAAGCTGCGCTCCGATGACGGCGTGTTCTTCACCAAGGCCGGCGCGCGCAAGCTCGCGCACTATGTCGAGCGCGAGGTGACGCGCCTGCTCGCGGTGCGAAGCGGCCCGATCGCGCTGCCGAGCGAACCGGCAACGCCCGAGACCAGCACCGAGCCCGGCAAGCCGGCGCCGCGGCCGCTGGCGGGCCCCGTGCTGCCGCTGGTCGCCTCCACGGTCGGCACCGATCAATTGCTCGGCGGCCCCAGCTCGCGGCCCGCCGCGGTCGATGCGCTCGCCGCGCGCACGCTGGTGAAAGGCGAGGCCTTGGCGCCGCCGGCCGGCCGCGCCGATGATTTCGCCTGGCCGCGCCGCGAGATCGGCCGCGAGCAGGCCAAGGGCGACGTGCCGGTTGCTGCGGTGACACCGGCTGCACCGGCAGGGGGACCTGCGAATCCGCCGCCCTCGACCACGGCGATCGCGCCCGACGGTTCGATCATCACCGCGCCGAAGCCGCAGAAGCGTGTGTTCCGTCCGGCCCAGGCCCAGCCGCAACAACAGCAGCCGCAGACGCAGCCCTGGCTGCGCGACTTCTTCGGCTTCGGCGCGCCGCAGCAGCGCCCGCTGGTCGCGCCGCCACGTCCGCCGCGCAATGTCGGACAGCGGGCCACCGGGCCGGGGAATCCCTGGCAGTAAGCGGCGCACTTTCTGATCAATCGACGCTATTATCCACGTCATTGCGAGCCACCCGGTCGGCGCGAAGCGCCGCCGGATGACAGGCTCCGCGAAGCAATCCATCTGTCCGCCCGCGGATAGATGGATTGCTTCGTCGCTTCGCTCCTCGCAATGACGGCGGTTGGTAGGGCTGATTAGCGCAGCGTAATCCGCCGACGTCTTGCGCGGAAAGATGGCGGGTTACGCTGCGCTAACCCGCCCTACAAATCTCAGCCGTAATAGCGCCAGCGTGACGGCGGCGGGCGGCGCGGCTGGCGCGTCATCAAAAGCGCCAGCGCAAAGCCGATGCCGCCGGCGATCAGGAGCGCGCCGAGCGGATTGTCCTGCACCGATCTTGCCATCGCCTTCTGCCCGCCGCGGATGGTCTCACCGCGATGCTCATAGGCGTCCTTGGCGTAATTGACCGCGTTGTCGGCGGCGTCGCGCGCGGCATCCTTGGCCTGTCCGTAGAGATCCTGCACGGTGCCGGCGGCTTCGCGCGCACGGCCAGATGCCTGCGTCTGCGCATCACCGGTCGCATCGCCAATTGCGCCTTCGGCCTTGCCCGCGAACTCCTTCGCCGTTCCGAAAATCCGATCCTTGTCCATCACGACTGCTCCCTGAAACTGTCAGGGAGCCAACCGCGGAACCTCGCGCAGGTTCCTGTAGCTGTCTCGCGCTAGAGAATGAGCCCGCCGTCGACGACGATGGTCTGTCCGACGATGTAGGACGCAAGCGGCGAGGCCAGGAACAAAGCGGCGCCGGCCATGTCGGCGGGCGTGCCGAGACGCTTCAGCGGAATGCGCCCGAGCGCGCCTTCGAGCCGCTTTGGATTCGCGGTCGTCGCCTTGGTCATCTTGGTGTCGACGAGGCCCGGCGCGATGCCGTTGACGCGGATGCCGTCCTCCGCCCAGGCCTCGCCGAGCGTGCGCGTCAGCCCGACCGCGCCGGTCTTCGAGGCGTTGTAGGCCGGATTGCCCATGGTGGAATGATACGCCGCGGTCGAGCTCACGATGATCAGCGATCCCTGGCTCGCGGTCAGCATCGCGTGGAATTTGGTGGCGCAGGCCATCAGGCTCATCAGATTGACTTCGAGCACCTTGCGGAAGCCCTCCATCTCGAATTCCCCGCGGCGGTAAATCACCGCGCCCTGCGCCAGCACCAGCACGTCGAGCCGATCGAACGCCGGGGTGAGGCGTTCGATCGCCTGCGGATCAGAGACATCGAGCTGCGCATAGGCAAGGCCATCCAGATGCGAGCCTTCCTCCGCGGAATAGTCGCTCGCCTGCGCGCGGGTGCCGTACACGGCGACGCGCGCGCCCTTGGCGCGGAAGGCCTGCGCGATGCCGTTGCCGATGCCGCTGGAGCCGCCGACCACCAGTACCTGCTTGCCGCCGAAATCGAGCTCGTTCATCGCGTTCCTCCCTCATGCTGTTTTCTTGATTGAGCATGATCCTTTGCGAAAAGCCAACGCAAAAGCCCACGCAAAACTTGCGTTAACGCGCTGCGCGCGTGCCGGAAACGGATCACCGGTTTGACGTCTCGGCGGATCGGTGCCAGCGTTGCAGCTCGCACAACGCAAAAAAATCAACGGGAGGTCCGTCGTGTCCGAATACAAGCAGCTCAGCCGTTCGGTGAAGGGCCTCACCGTTCTCGTCACCGGCGCCGCCAGCGGCATGGGCCGCGCCACCGCGCGCGTGTTCGCCGATGAGGGCGCCAATGTCGCGGTCACCGACCTGACCGAAGAGGGCACGCAGGCGGTGGCGAAAGAGATTTCGGCGAGCGGCGGCTCGGCAAAGGCATGGACGCTCGACGTCAGCGATCGCGACGCCATCACCAGGGTCGTCAACGACGTCGCCGCGCATTTCGGCGGGCTCGACATCATCGTCAACAATGCCGGCATCTCGGTGCGGGTGCCGATCGACGATCCCGGTTATGAGGACGCCTGGGCCAAGGGCATCGCCGTGATGCTGACGGCGCATCCGCGCATCATCCGCGCCGCGCTGCCATACCTGCGCAAGTCGCGCTCGCCGCGCATCGTCAACATCGCCTCGACCGAAGCTCTGGGTGCAACAGGCCTGCACAGCCCCTACTCCGCGGCCAAGGGCGGCGTCACCAGCCTGACCCGCTCGCTCGCAGTGGAACTGGGGCGCGAAGGCATCACCGTCAACTGCATCTGCCCGGGCCCGATCCGCACAGGCATCACCGACCGCATCTCCGAGGAGCACAAGACGATCTACGCCAAGCGCCGCACCGCGCTCGCGCGCTATGGCGATCCGGAGGAGGTCGCGCACATGACGCTGAGCCTGTGCCTGCCCGCCGCATCCTTCCTGACCGGCGCCGTGATCCCTGTCGACGGCGGGTTGATGGCGCGGAATGCCTGACCCGCGCACGGCCGCGAAGCGTTGACAGGCGGCGCCTCGGGAGTAGCCTTCCCGTCAAACGAAGCGGGACAACCGCCCGCGCTATACGGGGAGACACGCCATGACGGTCCTGATCCGGCAGCTTCACAAGCATTTCGTCGGCGAGGTCTCCGGCGTCGATCTGCGCAAGCCGCTGACGAAGCAGGAGGCGACCGACATCGAGGCCGGCATGGACAAGTACGCCGTACTCGTCTTCCACGGCCAGGACATCACGGACGAACAGCAGATGGCGTTCGCGCTGAACTTCGGCGAGCGCGAGCACTCGCGCGGCGGGACCGTGACCAAGAAGGAAGACTACCGCCTCTCCTCCGGGCTCAACGATGTCGGCAACCTCGGCAAGGACGGCAAGCCGCTGCCGAAGGATCATCGCACCCATCTGTTCAACCTCGGCAACTGCCTGTGGCACTCCGACAGCTCGTTCCGGCCGATCCCGGCAAAATTCTCGCTGCTGTCGGCGCGCGTCGTGAACCCGAAGGGCGGCAACACCGAATTTGCCGACATGCGCGCGGCTTACGATGCGCTCGACGACGAGACCAAGGCCGAGATCGAGGACATGATCTGCGAGCACTCGTTGATGTATTCGCGCGGCTCGCTCGGCTTCCTCGACTACACCGAGGAAGAGAAGCAGATGTTCAAGCCGGTGCTGCAGCGCCTGGTGCGCACCCATCCGGTGCACGGCCGCAAGTCGCTGTATCTGTCGTCGCATGCCGGCGCCATCAGGGGCATGAGCATGCCGGAAGCGCGGCTGTTGCTGCGCGACCTCACCGAGCACGCGACGCAGGGCGAATTCGTCTATGTGCACAAATGGACGCTGCATGACCTCGTGATGTGGGACAACCGCCAGACCGTGCACCGCGTGCGCCGCTACGACCAGTCGCAACCCCGCGACATGCGCCGCGCCACGGTGGCGGGAACGCAGCCGACGGTGGCGCAGGAGGCGGCGGAGTAGGGTGCAATTGCAACCGTCGTCCCGGCGAAGGCCGGGACCCATTACCACAACTGCACATGATTGCACGACGCTGTGGCCCCAGCGCAGCACCACAACCGCACCCTGTGGTTATGGGTCCCGGCTTTCGCCGGGACGACATCGGTGATGTGGGGAGATCGTTGCTACAACGCTGACAGCCTACGCGTGCCCGGCGTCGTTCGACAGCATGCCGGCCTCGATGCCGATCTTGCGCAGGGCGCGGGCGTATTTCTCGTCGACGTCGGTGCCGAAGATCAGCTCCGGATCGGCGTCGCAGTGCAGCCAGCCATTGTGCTGGATCTCGTTCTCGAGCTGGCCCGGCGCCCAGCCGGCATAGCCGAGCGCGAGGATCGCGTGCTTGGGGCCGGCGCCCTTGGCGATCGCCTTGAGGATATCGACGGTCGCGGTGAGCGAGATGCCGTCGTCGATGTTCAGCGTCGCGTCCTGAATGTAGAAGTCGCTGGAATGCAGCACGAAGCCGCGGCCGGTGTCGACCGGGCCGCCCTTCATCACCTTCATCATCTCGGCATTCTCGGGCAGCTGGATCTGGTCCGACTTCTCGATGATGTCGAGCTGCACCAAGAGCCCCGGAAAATCGATGCTGCCGGCCGGGCGATTGACGATGATGCCCATCGCGCCTTCCGACGAATGCGCGCACATGTAGATCACGGAGCGCTCGAACCGCGGGTCGTTCATCACAGGCATCGCGATCAGCATCTGGCCATCGAGATAGCCATCATCGGTGGCATCGGGACCAACGGCCGGGCTTCTGCCGGCGGCGGTCTTGCGAGTCTTGCCTGGTTTGCCTTCAGGGCGCATCCGCAAAGGCCTTTCCTGCTGATTTGGCATCCTGATATTGGGTGGCGGTTCTGTCAATCAACCATCGGCCGCAGTGCGGCGATGCATCACAAGCAATTCAATGGTTTGCAACCAAAGTTGCAGGTAAAGACGTCTCATGGTCGTCACAGTTCCCATGCGTGCCGCATTTGGCGTTGCCGCCTTGATTTCCGTCGCATCCGTAGCCGCGGAGGTTCGCGCCGACGACGCCTCGCCGTGGCAGCAGGACACCCATTCCGCAGTGCGGTTGCTGGCGGGATCGCGCAGCGGCGCGGTGCTGCTTGGCGGCATCGCTTTCCAGTTGCAGGACGGCTGGAAAACCTACTGGAGGACGCCGGGCGATTCCGGCGTGCCGCCGCGGTTCGATTTCTCGAAGTCGGACAATGTCGATGCGGTCACGGTGATGTGGCCGGCGCCGCGCCGGTTCGACGACGGCGCGGGCGGCACCTCGCTCGGCTACAAGCACCAGGTGGTGCTGCCGCTGCGCATCGTTGCGAAGAATCCCGACAAGCCTTTGGTGCTGCGCGCCGACATCAACTACGCGGTGTGCGAGAAGCTCTGCGTGCCGGTGGAGGCGAAGGCCGAGCTTGCGTTCGCGAGCGTCGCCTCGACCGAGGACGCTGCGCTGTCGGAAGCGCTCAACGCGGTGCCGAAGCCCGCCAATATCGGCGATCCCGCCCCGTTCACGATCCGCGACGTCAAGCGCGACGGCAACAACGTGCTGGTCGATGTCACCGCGCCGGAGAGCAAGGACCTCAGCCTGTTCGTCGAGGGGCCGACGCCGGACTGGGCGCTGCCCGTGCCCAAGCTGGTCGAGCACGCGCCGCCGGGCGTGAAGCGCTTCTCGTTCGAGCTCGACGGCCTGCCGCCCGGCGCCAAGGCGGACGGCGCCGCGCTGAAGCTGACCCTGGTCGGCGGCGACAAGAGCTATGAATTCAATATCAATTTGAACTGACGCCACAGCGTTTGAACTGACGCCTCGGCGTCGTCCCGGCCTAGTGCGCAATTGCGCACGGGAGCCGGGACCCATACTCCGCGGCCGTAGTTCGAGGCACGCTGCGGGACAAGCTGTGCGTACTAACGGTTCCCGGTGGTTATGGGTCCCGGCCTACGCCGGGACGACCCCGGGCTTGAGAGCATCCCCTCACCCAACCCAATCTTAACGTTTCGTTGATAGATCGGGGGCCATTGCCGCCTTGCGGCGCTTTGGGAATTTTCCGCCTTGGCTGTGATGGAGACACGATCCGGATCCTCTGCCGAATCCTCTGCCGCAACCTCTGCGCCATCGGGCCCGGTCGCACGCGTGCGGGACTTCGTCGCGCGGCTGCTCGGCGGCACCAAGGAGGCGTCGGTCACCAAGCGCCTCGCGGGCATGATCTTCATCATCCGCGTCGTCAGCGCCGCGATCGCCTATCTCGCGCAGATCCTGCTGGCGCGCTGGATGAGCGGCTCGGACTACGGCATCTATGTCTATGTCTGGACCTGGGTGCTGCTGCTCGGCAGCACGATGGATTTCGGCATCGCGCCGTCCTCGCAGAAGATCATCCCGGAATATCGCGCGCGCGGCGACCTCGCCGCGCTGCGCGGCTTCCTCTCCGGCGGCCGCTGGGTGGTGCTTGCCGCCTCCAGCACCGTGGCGCTGCTGCTCGCCGGCGTGATCCATGTCGCCTCGCCCTGGATCGATCCCAACGCGGTGGTGCCGCTCTATATCGGCTGCCTGACCTTGCCGCCCTTCGTGGTCGCCAACACCCAGGACGGCATCTCGCGCGCGCATGACTGGATGCAACTCGGCCTGATGCCGCAGTTCATCGTGCGGCAGGGGCTGATCATCGCGCTCACCGCCGGCGCGCTGGCGCTCGGCCTCAATCTCGGCGCCACCGCTGCGATGATCGCGAGCGCAGCCGCGGTCTACATCGCGGCGATCGGCCAGATGATCGTGCTGAACCGCCGCCTCAAAGCCCATCTCGGGCCGGGCGAGAAGACCTACGACGTCAGGGGCTGGTTTAAGATCTCGCTGCCGATCATGCTGGTCGAGAGCTTCTATCTGTTGCTCGGCTACACCGACGTGCTGATGCTACAGCAATTCCGCTCCTCCGAGGAGGTCGGCATCTATTTCGCCGTGGTGAAGACGCTGGCGCTGGTGTCGTTCGTGCACTACGCGATGGCGGCGACGACGGCGCATCGCTTCGCGGAATACAATGCGCTCGGCGACAAGGACCGGCTGTCAGCCTATGTCGCGCATGCGATCAGCTGGACGTTCTGGCCGTCGCTGCTCGCAACCTTCGCCCTGCTCGCGTTCGGCAAGCCGCTGCTGTGGCTGTTCGGTCCGAAATTCGTCGACGGCTACAGCATCATGTTCGTCGCCGCGATCGGCCTCGTGGTGCGCTCGGCGATCGGGCCGGTGGAGCGCCTGTTGAACATGCTCGGCCACCAGAGCATCTGCGCAACCGCCTACGCGGTGTCGTTCTTCATGAATGTCGGGCTCTGCATGACGCTGGTGCCGCGCTACGGCGGCATGGGTGCGGCCGCCTCGACCTCGCTGTCACTGATCTTCGAGACGATCCTGTTGTTCTACGTGGTGCGCTCGCGCCTCGGCCTGCACGTGCTGGCATTCGGGAAGCGGCGGGCGGTGGCATAGCTTTCGGCCGGACGCGGTATATGATTGCCGCCATGAGCGCCACTGAGCTGAAAGACCTGTTTGATCGCGTCCTATCCTGGCCGAAGGCGGCGCAGGACGAATTGCTATCGATGGCGAACGCGATCGAAAACGCATTTCGGGGCCACCAGCACGTCGCTTCCGAAGTTGAGTTGCAGATATCTGAGGCCGCGATCACATCCATCGAAGTCGCCCCCGACGCCGGCTCCGGCGCGGATGAGGTCGACATCCTGGAGAGCATGAAGCGGCTGGTGGCCGGGAAACAAAAGCCTGCGAAAGAGAGTGGATCGGATGCCTGACGGCAAGCCTGCCGATCATCCCATAGAAAAGCAAAAGCCGGCCCTGATCCAATCAGGGCCGGCTTGTTCTTAACCGCCAACTCGCGGAGGCGAATTACTCCGCGGTCCAGCCGCCGTCGATCGAGTAGTTGGAGCCGGTGATCTGCGCGGCGTCGTCGCTGCATAGGAACAGCGCGAGCGCTGCGACCTGCTCCGAGGTGACGAACTCCTTGGTCGGCTGGGCTGCGAGCAGCACGTCCTTGATGACCTGTTCCTTGGTCATGTTGCGCGCCTTCATGGTCTCCGGAATCTGGTGCTCGACCAGCGGCGTCCAGACATAGCCCGGGCTGATGCAGTTGCAGGTGATCTTGTGCTGCGCGAGCTCCAACGCCGCGGTCTTGGTGAGGCCGGCGATACCGTGCTTGGCCGCAACATAGGCCGACTTGAACGGCGAGGCGACCAGCGAGTGCGCCGAGGCGGTGTTGATGATGCGGCCCCAACCGCGCTTCTTCATGCCGGGCACCGCGGCGCGGATGCCGTAGAACGCCGACGACAGGTTGATCGCGATGATCGCTTCCCACTTCTCCGGCGGGAATTCCTCGATCGGCGACACGAACTGGATGCCGGCATTGTTGACCAGGATATCGACCGAACCAAAGGTCTTCTCGCCGAGCGCGATCATGTCGGCGATCTCGGCCGGCTTGGTCATGTCGGCCGGCGAATAGGCCGCTTTGACCTTGAAATCGGTCTCGATGCCGGAACGCTCCTTCTCGATGTCGGCCGGAACGCCCATGCCGTTGAGCACGATATTGGCGCCGGCGCCGGCGAAGGCGCGCGCATACGCCAATCCGATGCCGCTGGTCGAGCCGGTCACAACGGCGGTCTTGCCTGTCAACGTACCCATTATCGGTCGCTCCTATTTTGCTTGCGGGGGGCTCGATTCAAGGGGCTTGGGTTCGTCCCCCGTGAGATCGTATGTCACCATGGTTTCCCCGGACTGTGGCCGTTCTAGCCATTCTTTGTGACGCATCGACAAATGCACGTCGCGGACGCCCGCGCCCCAGTGCTCGACCATCGCAACATGGGAGAAGTCGTAATCCTTCGAGGAGCTCTCGTAGTTCTTGCTCTTGTAGATCAGGTGAACCACCGTGACGGTGTTCTCCTTGGAAGCCTTGCGCAGCAGTTCGACCGACGGATCGTTCTTCAGATAATCGGGCAGCTTGCCGATCAGGTCGCGCACCGCCATGCGGGCGTTGTGGATCTGCCTGTTCTTGTCGGTGTTCATCCGCGTCCGGCTGGAATAGCGGATGTCCTTCTCGCGCTCGGCGGCCTCCAGCAGCGTCTCCGGTAACGGCCCGCGCGCGCTGAACAGGTCGACCTGGAAGATCAGGAGATCGCGGCTGGTTTCCTCGTCGAGCACGAAATCGAGCGGGGTGTTGGACGCGATGCCGCCGTCCCAGTAATGCTCGCCCTCGATCACGACGGCAGGAAAGCCCGGCGGCAGCGCGCCCGAGGCCATGATGTGTTCGGGGCCGATCTTCTTGCCGCGCTTCTTGAATTCGTAATTGTCGAAATAGCAGAAATTGCCCGAGGTGACGCCGACCGCGCCGACCGACAGCCGCGTCTTCAGATCGTTGATGCGATCGAAGTCGACGAGACGCTCCAGCGTCTTCTTCAGCGGCGCGGTGTCGTAATAGCTCAGCGATTGCGAGCTGCCGGGCGGCCACAGCGGCGCGGGCGGAATCCGCGGCGTGAAGAAGCCGGGCACGCCGAAGGTCGCGATGATGGCGGCAGAGGTCTCGTTGAACAGCGAGCGGGCGCGCTCATGCTTCGAGACCGGATTCCACGGCACCGGCGCCGACACCATCTCCCAGAATTCCTTCAACTTCGGCACGCGCTTGTCCGGCTCGTTGCCGGCGATGATCGCGGCATTGATGGCGCCGATCGAGATGCCGGCAATCCATTCCGGCTCGAAGCCGGCATGACAGAGCGCCTGAAAGGCGCCGGCCTGGTAGGAGCCGAGCGCGCCGCCGCCCTGAAGAACCAGCACCCGCTGCGCTTGCGCGGGCGTCGAGGCCGGCGCGGAATCCGAAGTGTCCATTCGTAACCGTTCGCTCAAAAACGAATTGAGCCGCAACCGTGGCTGCTGTTCGCCGCGCCGTCAATCAGCGAGATAGAGAACTCTTTGTCTGAGCATGATCTTCCCGGAAAACCGCTTCACACTTTTCCGGATCATGCTCGAGATCACGCGGAAGTTATCGAAATCAGGTTGCCGCCAGAATGAGCGTCCAGAACACCTTGTACTTGGTATTGGGAGCATAGACGGCCGCGATGCCCATTTTTGTGACACCGCTTTTGAGCATGTTGGCCTTGTGTGGCGGTGAATCGCGCCACCCCGAAAACGCTTCTGCCAGCGTGTGATAGCCGGCCGAGATGTTCTCGACCGCCACGGTCGCCGGGTAGCCGCCGGCCTCGAGCCGCTTGCCGAGCGGGGCCTTGACGTCATGGTCCATCTTGTTGCGGGCGGCCATCGCCTGCGACTGCTGCTCGGCGAGCCTGGTCAGATCCGGGTCGACCACGACGATGCCGAGGCCATTGTTCTGGCGGTACTGCGAAAACATGATCGCGGCGGCCTGGTTATCCAGGACAGCACCGGGCTGCGCCATGTTGAGATACATCGCCGGTTCTTCCGGGATTTTGGTGTCCGCGGCGCAGCCGGCAAGCACCAGCAGCCCGAACAGGGCGACCGTCGTCCGTTTCACAGGTAAAACCCCCAAGGTTGGCCGGTCGTTGTTGCATACCAACCGTGGCTGAATGGTGAACAGGGGCTAACTTTTGGCCAGCAAAGGCCATCGATCCGGAGGCCGTAGCCCGGATGGAGCGGAGCGCAATCCGGGGCCGGTCGATCCCCAGCACGAAGTCCCGGATTTCGCTGCGCTTCATCCGGGCTACAGAGCTACTCCTGGGCGGCAAAGATCCGGTAGCGGCGGGGTTGCAGCGAGACGATTTCGCCGGCCTGCAGCTCGCGGTCGCGGGGGGCGTCGATCTCGATCACGGTCCTGCCCTCGCTGCCCGACAGCGCCACCTCGGCGCGCTGGATCGGACCGAACGAGCGGACATGGCGGATGGCGCCTTCCAGGGCACCGGTTCCCGCCGGCCCGACCGCCATGTCGTGACGGCGGACGAACAGCTTGGCCGCGCCGGATGCCGCGCCCAGCGCCGGGATGTTGAGCGGCCGGCCGTCCAGCCGCACCGCATCGCCGGCCACGTCGACCGGCAGCACGATGGACTCGCCGATGAAGCCGTGCACGAAGGCGGTCGCCGGATTGTCATAGACGTCGCCGGGCGAGCCGATCTGCTCGATCTTGCCCTTGTCCATCACCACGACGCGGTTGGCGACCTCGAGCGCCTCCTCCTGGTCGTGGGTGACGAAGATCGAGGTGACGTGGATCTCGTTGTGCAGCGAGCGCAGCCATTGCCGGAGCTCCTTGCGCACCTTGGCATCGAGCGCGCCGAACGGCTCGTCGAGCAGCAGGATGCGCGGCTCGATCGCGAGCGCGCGCGCCAGCGCGATGCGCTGCCGCTGGCCGCCGGAGAGCTGGCTCGGATAGCGGTTGGCGAGCCAATCGAGCTGCACCAGATCGAGCAAATTCTTGACGCGAGCGCGGATCGTCGCCTCGTCCTTGCGGATCGCGCGCGGCTGCACACGCAAGCCGAACGCGACGTTCTCGAACACCGTCATGTGGCGGAACAGCGCGTAGTGCTGGAACACGAAGCCGACTTGGCGCTCGCTGGCGCCGCGCGAGAGCGCGTTCTCGCCGTCGATCGCGACCTCGCCCGAGTCGGGCCAGTCCAGGCCTGCGATGATCCGCAGCAGCGTCGTCTTGCCGGAGCCGGAGGGCCCAAGCAGCGCCAGCAGCTCGCCGTCAGCGACCTTGAGATCGACATTGTCGAGCGCGGCAAAGCTGCCGAACTTCTTTACGATATTCTTGACTTCAATCGCCATCGGGCACCTCTGCCTCGTCGAGCCGCCGCTCGAGAATAGTCTTCGCCACCAGCGTGATCAGCGCCAGCATCGCGAGCAGCGATGCGATCGCGAACGACGCGACGAACTGGTATTCGTTGTAGAGAATCTCGACCAGCAGCGGCATCGTGTTGGTCTCGCCGCGGATGTGGCCGGAGACGACGGAAACCGCGCCGAACTCGCCCATTGCGCGCGCGTTGCAAAGCAGGACGCCGTAGAGCAGGCCCCATTTGATGTTGGGCAGCGTGACGCGGAAGAAGGTCTGCAGGCCGGAGGCGCCGAGCGAGATTGCCGCCTCTTCCTCCTGGGTGCCCTGCTCCTGCATCAAGGGGATCAGCGCGCGCGCCACGAACGGGAAGGTGACGAAGATCGTCGCCAGCGCGATGCCGGGCACCGCGAACAGGATGTGGACGTTGTGCGCCTGCAGCCACGGGCCGAAATAGCCCTGCGCGCCGAACAGCAGCACGAAGACCAGGCCCGAGATCACGGGCGAGACCGAGAATGGCAAGTCAATCAGCGTGATCAGGAAGGTCTTGCCGGCGAACTCGAACTTCGAGATCGCCCAGGCGGCGACCACGCCGAACACGAGGTTGAGCGTGACCGAGATCGCGGCAATCAAGAGCGTCAGCTTGATCGCCGCCAGCGCCTCGGGCTCCGCCAGCGCTGCAAAATAGGCGACGATGCCTTTCGAGAAGGCCGAGGCGAACACGACGACCAGCGGCAGCACGACGAAGACGCTGAGGAAGGTGATCGCCAGCGCGATGATGACAAGGCGGATCGGACCCGGCTCGGTGCGCGGGTTACGGTGGGCCTTGACCGGCGTTGCGCGCGCGATCTCGAGCCGCGGCGCCGGCGCGGCCACGCTGACATCGGTCGCGGGCGCGTAGGTCCGCAGCTGCGTGGTCGAGGTCGCCAATCCCGTCTGCATCGACATCTCAAACCTCAATGCACGGGAATGCGGGCCTGCGCCCAGCGCTGCAGCCGGTTGATCAGGAAGATGATCAGGAACGAGGCCACCAGCATCACGACCGCGATCGCGGTGGCATCGGCGTAGCGGAATTCGGACAGCCGGATCACGATCAGCAGCGGCGCGATCTCGGAGACGTTGGGCAGGTTGCCGGCGATGAAGATCACCGAGCCGTACTCACCGATGGCGCGGGCAAAGGCGAGCGCAAAGCCGGTGAGCAACGCCGGAATCAAACTCGGCAGGATGACGCGGAACACCGTGTGCCAGCGATTGGCGCCAAGGCTTGCTGCGGCTTCCTCGATCTCGGGATCGAGGTCGATCAGCACCGGCTGCACCGTGCGCACCACGAAGGGGATGCCGATGAAGATCATCGCGATGAAGATGCCGATCGGCGTGAAGGCGACCTTGATGCCGAGCTCGGCGAGCGGCGCGCCGAGCCAGCCTTTCTGCGCGAACAGCTGGGTCAGCGCGACGCCGGCGACCGCCGTCGGCAAGGCAAAGGGAATGTCGACGATCGCGTCGAACAGCCGCCTGCCCGGAAACCGGTAGCGCACCAGCGCCCAAACGATAATGGTGCCCATCACCAGATTGACGCAGGCGGCCGCGAACGACAGCCCGAACGAAATCTTCAGCGCGTTCAGGGTGCGGCGGCTGGTGACGATGCCCCAGAACTGATCGAGGCTGAGCTCGAACGTCTTGAGAAACAGCGCGCCCAGCGGAATCAGGATGATGACGGAGAGCCATGTCAGGGTCAGTCCCATGGTGAGACCGAACCCCGGCAGCGTACTGCGTCGTGCGACCGCTATGCTCACCATCCCCCCTGTCGATCAGTTCTTGTAGATCTGATCGAAGATGCCGCCCTCGGCGAAGTGCTCTTTCTGCGCCTTGGTCCAACCACCGAAAACGTCATCGATGGTGAAAAGTTCAACCTTGGCGAAGGATTTTTCGTACTCCTTGGCGATCTCGGGATCGCGCGGCCGGTAGGAGTTACGCGCGGCGATCTCCTGGCCTTCCTTGGTGTACCAGTACTTCAGATAGGCTTCGGCGACGGCGCGGGTGCCCTTCTTGTCGGCGACACTGTCGACGACGGCGACCGGCGGCTCGGCGAGGATCGACTGCGGCGGCGCCACGATCTCGAACTTGTCCGCGCCGAATTCTCGCAGCGCCAGGAAGGCCTCGTTCTCCCACGCTAGCAGCACGTCGCCGACACCGCGCTCGACGAAGGTCACGGTCGAGCCGCGCGCACCAGTGTCGAGCACCGGCACATTCTGGTAGAGGTCGGCGACGAACTTCTTCGCCTTGTCGGCTGAGCCGAACTTCTTCTGCGCATAGCCCCAGGCAGCGAGATAGTTCCAGCGCGCGCCGCCCGAGGTCTTCGGGTTCGGCGTGATCACGGCAACGCCGGGCTTGATCAAATCGTCCCAATCCTTGATGCCCTTGGGATTGCCCTTGCGGACCAGGAACACAATCGTCGAGGTGTAGGGCGAGGCATTGAGCGCAAGGCGCTTCTGCCAGTCCGCGGCGATGAGACCCTTGCCGGCGATCGCGTCGATGTCATAGGCCAGCGCCAGCGTAACGACGTCAGCCTGCAATCCGTCGATCACCGAACGCGCCTGCGAGCCCGAGCCGCCATGCGACTGCTTGATCTCGACGCTCTTGCCGGTGTCCTTCTGATAGGCCGCCGCGAAGGCCTTGTTGAAGTCGACATAGAGCTCGCGCGTCGGATCGTAGGACACGTTGAGCAGCGAATAGTCGGTCGCGAAGGCCGAGCTCGCCCACAACAATCCCGCAACCAGCGGCAGCACACGACGGATCATTTTCGGTCTCCATTCAACCTGAGAATGTCAGGGAACACGCCAGACATAACTCACGGTGAAGTGGCCTGAAGTCAACGAAACCGGTTTTCTTTGTTTTCAGCGGCGCAGCGCGCTTGTGCTACGAAGCCGCCGCGGTGCGAAGGCTTTGTCACGTCGCCAAACCGCAATGAAACGTCATCGCGATCTGGCGCGTTATCTGAGCATGATCTTTTCGGAAAACCGCTTCGCACTTTTCCGGATCATGCTTACGACATCTTCATCGTGTGGATGCCGCATTCGGTCTTGGCGCGGCCACGCCAGCGGCCGTCGCGTGCATCCTCGCCGGTTGCGGACCGGCTCGAGCAAGGCATACACCCGACCGACTGATATCCCGATGCGACAAGTGGATGCGGCGGCAGCTTGCCGAGCGCGTAGATCGCCTCGATCTCCTCGCGCGAGACATGGGCGAACGGATTGAATTTCAGCCTGGCACCGTCGTCCTCGACGACAGGGATTTCAGTGCGGGCGCCGCCCTGGAACCGCTTGCGGCCGTTGATCCAGCCGGCGAACGGCTTCAGCGCACGTGCCAGCGGCTCGACCTTGCGGATGCGGCAGCAGGCGTCGGGATCGGTGAACCACAGCTCGCGATCCGGATCCTGGCGCGACAACGCGTCTTCGTCAGGCTTGATCGAGCGCACATCGGTGAGGCCGAGCGTCTTGATCAGCGTGTCGCGATAGGCCAGCGTCTCCTCGAACAGCCAGCCGGTATCGAGGAACACCACCGGGATCGCCGGATCGACATCCGCCATCACCTTGAGCAGCGCGGCGGACTCGGTGCCGAACGACGACACCAGCGCCAATTTCTCGCGGCCGATCGTCCGCAACGCGGCCGCGATCACCTCGGCGGGCGATGCGGTGCGCAGCGCGCGATCGAGCTCATCGGCCGCGGGCAATGCGACCGGGGCCGCCGGAAGCTGTCGTACGAGCGTGCTCACTGGCCGGCGCTCTCCGAATGACGCAGCTGCATGCGGCGGTTGAGCGCGGTGACGCGGCCGTCGCCGGTCGGCTGGTAGAACACCGAATAGCGCTTCATGGTCTGGGCGAACGCATCGGCGTCGGCATCCTTCTTCACCTCGAAGGCGTCGAAGCCGGCGCGGGTCATGAACACGAACTGGTCGCGCAGGATCTGCCCGGTGGCGCGCAGCTCGCCGTCATAGCCATAACGCTCGCGCAGCAGACGCGCCTGGCTGTAGGCGCGGCCGTCGCGGAAGGTCGGAAACACCAGCGCGACCAAGGCGAGGCGATCGAGATGCGGCACGAGATCGTCGAGATTGCGGTTGTTCGGCCAGAGCACGCCCAGCTTGCCGGGCCGGCGCAGCAGCGCCTCGGGATCCGCGAGAAAACGCTCGGCCGTCGCCAGCACCGCGCCGTCGCCCGGCAGCTCGGCGCCGTCGGCGACATGCACGAACAGATCGGTCGTGATTCTTCCCTGCTTAACGAGTGGCATAGACGCGCTCCCTGATCGGCTCGACGCCCAGACGCTTCACCGTGTCGACGAACAATTCCTCGGGACGGTCGCGCAGCGCGAGATAGGCTTCGACAATGTCTTCGATCACGTCGGCGACTTCCGCATAGGGAACGGCCGGGCCGATCAAGGTGCCCAACTGCGCGTTCTCGTCGGCGCGGCCGCCGATCGTGATCTGGTAGAATTCCTCACCGTTCTTCTCGACGCCGAGAATGCCGATGTGGCCGACATGGTGATGTCCGCAGGCATTGATGCAGCCGGAGATATTGATGTGCAGCCGGCCGATCAGGTCGGCGGTGTCGTGGTTGGCGAAACGGCGCGTCAGCTCCTGCGCGATCGGGATCGAGCGCGCATTGGCCAGCGAGCAGTAGTCCAGCCCCGGGCAGGCGATGATGTCGGTGACCAGGTTGACGTTCGGGGTCGCGAGGCCGAGGCGATCGAGCGCCTTGAACAGCAGCGGCAGGTCGCGCTTGGCGACGTGCGGCAGCGCCAGGTTCTGCTCATGGCCGACGCGGATTTCGCCGAACGAATATTTGTCGGCGAGGTCGGCGACCGCATCCATCTGCTCGGCGGTGGCGTCGCCGGGCGGACCACCGACCGGCTTCAGCGACAGCGTCACGATCGAATAGCCCTGCACCTTGTGCGCCGACACCGAGTTCTTGCGCCAGCGCTCGAACAGCGGATCGTGCGCGGCCTGCTTCAGCTCGTCCGGCATATGCGGCAGCTTTTCGTAAGCCGGATAGGAGAAGCGCGAGCGGACCTCCTCGATGGCGGCGTGATCGAGCGTCAGCCCGACATCGCCCATCGCCTTCCACTCCTCCTCGACCTCCTTGGCGAACTTCTCGATGCCGAGCTCATGCACCAGGATCTTGATGCGCGCCTTGTAGATGTTGTCGCGGCGGCCGTACTGGTTGTAGACCCGCAGGATCGCCTCGATGTAGCTCAGGATGTCACGGCCGGGAACGAACGGCTTGATGGTCTTGGCGATGAACGGGGTGCGGCCGAGGCCGCCGCCGACCAGCACCTCGAAGCCGGTCTCGCCGTCGGCATTCTTGTGCAGGCGCAGGCCGATGTCGTGGATCTTGATCGCGGCGCGGTCGTGCTCGGCCGCGGTGATCGCAATCTTGAACTTGCGCGGCAGGAACGAGAATTCCGGATGCAGCGTGGTGTGCTGGCGGATCAGTTCCGACCAGATCCGCGGATCCTCGATCTCGCCGGGCGCGACGCCGGCCCACTGGTCCGAGGTGACGTTGCGCATGTTGTTGCCTGAGGTCTGCATCGCATGGATGCCGACCTCGGCGAGATCGGACAGCGCGTCCGGCAGCTCGGCGAGCTTGATCCAGTTGAACTGGATGTTCTGCCGCGTGGTGAAGTGGCCATAGCCGCGGTCGTAGCGGCGCGCGACATGGGCGAGCCGGCGCAGCTGCTTCGACGACAGCGTGCCGTAGGGGATCGCGACGCGGAACATGTAGGCGTGCAGCTGCAAGTACACGCCGTTCTGCAGGCGCAGGATCTTGAATTCGTCCTCGGTGAGCTCGCCGGAGAGGCGGCGCTTCACCTGGTCGCGGAATTCCGAAACACGCTCGTTGATCAGCGTGCGGTCGAGTTCGTCATAAGCATACATGTTCGATGAGCCCTAACGCGGCGCGCCTTACGCGGGAACCTGGAGATCGATGGTGACGCCCTTGGCGCGGATATGTTCGCGGAGATTGCCCGGCTTGACCTTGCCGCCGTCCTTGAGCTCGACCGGCGCGATATAGGGGCCGACCGCGCCGACGTCGTCGGCGGTGGCTTCGGCCAGCAGCGCGCGGGCCTCGTCGGACGTGGTCACGATCGCGGAGTCGGAGAGTTCGGTGGACCAGCCTTGCTTGGCGGTTCGGTACACCACGGCGCCGTCCCAGGTCCGGTTGGCGGTGACCATCGAGGGGCCCGTGATCCTGATTTTCTTCTGTTCAAGCGGAGAGGTCATTCGGCAGCTTTCAGCAGTTCGGAGAACATCTGGTTGGAGAACAGTTGGGTGACGTTGGATCGGCTCCACGGCGCGGAATGCGCGACCACGTCGCCGATGATGAGAACAGCGGGACCGCGGTCGACCTGTTTGACCAGTTCGGGCAACCGCGCCAGCGTGCCGACCGCAGCCTTGGCATCGGGCCGCGTCACGCGCGCGAACACGCCGACCGGCGTTTCGGGAGAGCGGCCCGCGGCGAGCATGCCTTCACGGATCGCGGGTGCGGCGGTCATGCCCATGTAGACGACGACGGTCATCTTGGTGTCGGTCAGCACCGACCAGTCGACGACTTCGGCATCGCGCGCCTTGTGCGCGGTGAGGAAGGTGATGCGCAGCGCCTCGTGCCGGAAGGTCAGCGGCACCTCGAATTGCGCGGCCGCGCCGAGACCGGCGGAGACGCCGGGAATAATGGAGTACGCGACGCCGGCGTCGCGCAGCGCCTCAATCTCCTCGCCGCCACGGCCGAAGATGAAGGGATCGCCGCCCTTCAGCCGCACCGCACGCTGGCCCGACTGCGCCGCCTCGATCATCAGGCGGTTGGTGGCGTCCTGGCCGATGCCGGGCTTGCCGACGCGGCGGCCGACCGGAATCCGCGCCGCATCGCGCCTGACGCGGTCGAGAATTTCGGGTGACACCAATTCGTCATAGAACACGACGTCGGCATCCTGCAGCGCACGCAGCGCCTTCACCGTGAGCAGATCCGGATCGCCGGGACCGGCGCCGACCAGCGTCACATGACCGACGGCCTTGCCTTCGCTATCTGCACCGGCGAATGCGGCGGGATCGCTGATCGCGTTCAGTGCCTGCTCGGCTTCGTCCTTGCGGCCGGCCAGCACCAGCGCGCCGATCGGGCCGTCGATGATGCGCTCCCAGAAGCGGCGGCGCAGCGGAAACTCGTCGATGCGGGCATGCATCGCCTTGCGGAAGTGGCCGATGAAGCCGGCGAGATCGCCGATCCGCGCCGGCAGCACGGCTTCGATCTTCTCGCGGATGCGGCGCGCCACCACCGGCGACGTGCCACCGGTGCCGACCGCGACCACGACATCGCCGCGATCGACGATCGCGGGCATGATGAAGGTGGAGTGCACGAGGTCGTCCATCACGTTGACCGGCAGGCCAATCGCCTTGGCGCGCACCGACATCGCGACACCGACCTCGCCAGCGCCGGCGCAGAGCACGGCGATGACATCGGAGAGATCGGCGGCGAGCGGATCGCCCTCGGCACGCTCGATGCGCGCGGCGTCCTCCGCCGCGATACCGGCGAGCTCATGATCACCGTCGGTCGCATACCAGCGAACCGCGGCGCCGGCGGCTGCGAGCAGCCGCAACTTGGCGCGCACGAGCTCGCCCGCTCCAACGAGCAGCACCTTGCCGCTTTGCAGATCCAGAAACACTGGCAGATATCGCATCAGACACTCGCTTCCCCAATTTGGGGGTTGACTGAAATTATTTTCTATTTATCTCTCGATCAAGCCCGGCAAAGAGAAAATTATTTCTTCTCTATTGCAGCGCAACTTTAGAATTTTCAACTCCACAGGCCAAGGCCAAGAGATGCATCTTCTCGACAACGAATCTGTCGCTGCCGGAACGCGGTCCGCAGCCCTTGCACAAGCATCTTCCGTGCCGGGAATTCCGGTCGCTCAGCCGCCGTCGATGGACCATCTCGACGAACTGGAGGCGCAGAGCATCTACATCCTGCGCGAGGCGTTCGCCCGGCTGAAGAAACTCGCGCTGCTGTGGTCGCTCGGCAAAGATTCCAACGTGATGATCTGGCTGGCGCGCAAGGCGTTCTTCGGCCGCGTCCCGTTCCCGGCGCTCCATGTCGACACCGGCAAGAAGTTTCCGGAGATGTATGCGTTCCGCGATCGCTTCGGAAAGGAATGGGATCTCGATCTGCGCGTCGAGCCCTGCCCGCCGATCGACGCCGTCGACCCCACTCTGCCGCCGGCGGCGCGTTCCGCTGCGCGCAAGACCGAGGGGCTCAAATGGGCGCTCAACAAATACGGCTTTGACGGATTGATCGCCGGCATCCGCCGCGACGAAGAGGCGACCCGCGCCAAGGAGCGCGTGTTCTCGCCGCGCGGCGTCGAGGGCGAATGGGACGTGCGCGACCAGCCGCCGGAGTTCTGGGATCACTTCAACGCCTCGCCGCCGCAAGGCGCGCATCTGCGCATCCATCCGATCCTGCATTGGACCGAGGCCGATATCTGGGCCTACACCAAGCGCGAAGGCATTCCGATCATCCCGCTCTATCTCGCCAAGGACGGCAAGCGTTACCGCTCGCTGGGAGATCAGGACATCACCAACCCGGTCGCCTCCACCGCCTCCAACATCGACGAGATCCTCGCCGAGCTCGACGCCACCAAGATCCCGGAGCGCGCCGGCCGCGCGCTCGACCACGAGACCGAGGATGCGTTCGAGCGGCTTCGCGTCGCCGGCTATCTCTGATCACCCCCGAAGCAATCAGTTGGCTTTCCACTTCGCGCGAGCGTTCCGATGAACATGATCCTTCCCACCGCCTCGATCTCGGCAACGCCCAACGGCACCACCCGGCCGCAGGTACGCATCGTCATCGTCGGCCATGTCGACCACGGCAAGTCCACCCTGGTGGGCCGCCTGCTGCATGAGACCGGCAGCCTGCCGGACGGCAAGCTCGAGATGCTCAAGGCGGTCAGCGCACGGCGCGGCATGCCGTTCGAATGGTCGTTCCTGCTCGACGCGCTGCAGACCGAGCGCGACCAGGGCATCACCATCGACACCACCCAGATCCGCTTCCGCACCCGCTCGCGCGACGTCGTGCTGATCGACGCGCCCGGCCACGCCGAGTTTTTGCGCAACATGATCACCGGCGCCTCGCAGGCTGACGGCGCGGTGTTGATCATCGACGCGCTCGAAGGCGTCCGCTCGCAGACGCGGCGGCACGGCTATCTGCTGCACCTGCTCGGCGTGAAGCAGGTCGCGGTGGTCGTCAACAAGATGGACCGGGTCGATTTCAGCGCGGCGCGATTCAACGAGATCAGCGCGGAAATTTCGGCACACCTGATCGGCCTCGGCGTGACGCCGACCGCGGTGGTCCCGATCTCCGCGCGCGACGGTGACGGCGTCGCCGAACACACGCCGCGGATCGAATGGTACAAGGGACCGACGGTGGTCGAGGCACTCGACGCGCTCGAGCCGGCAAAGCCGCTGGCGGAGCTGCCGCTGCGGCTGCCGGTGCAAGCGATCTACAAGTTCGACGACCGCCGCATCGTGGCGGGCCGTGTCGAGTCCGGCTGCCTGAAGGCCGGCGACGAGATCGTCATCATGCCGACCGGCAAGATCGCGAAGATCAAGACGGTCGAGAGCTGGCCGGTGACGCCGGTTGGCGGCCCGCAGGGCGCCGGGCGTTCGGTCGGCATCACGCTGGACCGCGAATTGTTCCTCGAGCGCGGCGACATCATCGGACATTCCGGGCAGAGCCCGCGCGACACCCGCCGCATCCGCGCGCGGATCTTCTGGCTGCACGACAAGCCGCTGACCAAGGGCGAGCAGATCCTGATCCGGCTCGGCACCAAGGAAAGCCGCGCCACTGTGGTCGCGATCGAAAAGGCGATCGATCCCGGCGCGCTGTCCAACGAAGAAAACACCGCGATCGCGCGCAACCATGTCGGCGAGATCGACATCTCGCTGGCGCAGCCGGTCGCGACGGATCCCTACACCGACAATCCGCGCACCGGCCGCCTCGTGATCGAGGTCAATGGCCGCATCGCCGGCGGCGGCCTCGTGCTGTCGGTCGACGCCGGCCGGCCCGCGGTGCCGATCGACATCGTGCCGGTGGAGTCCGCACTGCGGCCCGACGAGCGCTCGGCGCGCTACCACCACAACGGCGCGGTGATCTGGCTGACCGGCCTGCCCGGCTCGGGCAAGTCGACGCTGGCGCGGGCGCTGGAGCGACGCCTGTTCAGCAATGGCGGCTCGCCGATCCTGCTCGATGGCGACACCTTCCGCGCCGGGCTCAACAGCGACCTCGGCTTCTCGCCGCAGGATCGCACCGAGAACATCCGCCGCCTCGCCGAGGTCGCGACCCATCTGGCGCGCAACGGTCATATCGCGATCGTCGCCGCGGTGTCGCCGTCGGCGACCGACCGTGCCGCGGCACGCCGCATCGCCGATAGCGCGTTCCGCGAGATTTATGTCGCCACCCCTGCCGAGGTCTGCGAGACCCGCGATCCCAAGGGCCATTACGCCAAGGCGCGCTCCGGCGCGCTGCAGGGCTTCACCGGCATCGGCAATGATTATCAGCCGCCGGCCGGCAACGAGCTGACCATCGACACCTCCAACCGCTCGGTCAGCGATGCCACCGACGAGATCGAGCGGATGTTGGCCACCACCGGCATCCTGTTCGACGAACTGACCGACCTCGCGGCGAATATCTGATTCACCCGTCATCGCCCGGCTCGACCGGGCGATGACGTATTCCAGAGACAGCAACTTCTGAGCCGATGAGCCGCGGCGTACTGGATGCCCCGCTTGAAGCGGGGCATGACGGCGGTGTGTGAAACGAGAGGCGCGTCGTCACGCGACCGCTTCGCGCGCAGCTACTCCGCCGCGCGGCGGCTTCCGGCCGCGTGCCGCACCATCCCCGGCGATTGCCCGGTGATGCGCTTGAACGCGCGGCTAAAGGCCGCCTGCGACGCATAGCCAAGCCGCTGGGCGATCACATCGATCGGTTGGCGCTCATGCTCGATCCATTGTGTGGCGAGGCGCATGCGCAGCTCGGCAAGGTAGCGCAGCGGCGATTGCCCGGTCATTGACTGGAAGCGCTCGGCAAACAGCGAGCGCGAGCAACCCGCCTCCGCGGCCAATTCAGCGACAGTCCAGTTGCGGCCGGGAGCGCGATGCAGCGCGCCGATCGCGCGGCCGAGACGCGGATCACGCAAAGCTTCGAACCAGCCGATGGCGTTGTCGCCGCCGCATTCGACCCAGCCACGCACGATCGACGCAGCGAGAACATCGGCGAGCCGCGCCATCACGCCGACGGAGCCGGCCCGCGGCGTGCAGGTCTCCCGCTCCATCGCCTTCAACATCGGCTCAATTTCCGGCTGGCGCGCAAGCAGCGTGTCGACCCGCATCACCTCCGGCATCAGGGCGATCAGCGGGCGCATGCCGCCAAGATCGAAATTCATGCAGGCGCTGAAGACCAGAACCTGGTCGTCCTGCGGGCATCCTTCAGGGCAGGCCGACGTCACATCGACATTGCCGCAGAGCGTCTCGGTCGCGAAACGCTCGACGTCGCAACTCGGCTCATCCGGGGCCGAGACGAGGTCATGCGCACCGCCGCGCGGCAGGAAAATCGCGTCACCGCATCCAAGGGTAAGCAACGTCGCATCGGCGTAGCGCAGCAGCGCTGTGCCATGGGCGACGAAGTGGAATTGCGCGCGTCCATACGGCGTGTCGAAGCGGAAACCGAACGGCGCCCGCGTCTCGACCCGACGGTAGTGAACGCCCTCGAGCCGCATGCCGAGCAGCAATTCGCTCACCAGATCGACGGCGGCGTCGGTCGTGTCGGCGGCAGACGATCTGGACGAACGATCAAACATTCGGGTGTTTATGGCATAGATTGTCCAAAACCTCCAGCCTATGTCTGCGGCGGTGCAACATAAGATGGAAGTTTCGGTCGATGGATCAAGAACTGGACCCCGCGCTGGCGCACGCCGATGCCGTTGCGCTGACGCCGGGCGACGTCGCTCTCGAGGTCGGTGACAGGCCCTCCTGGGGCGCCGTCGTCGCAATGATGCTGGGCGTGACCGCACTTCTCACGGCGGAGTTCCTGCCGTCCGGCGTGTTGACACCGATGGCGAGGGACCTCGGTGTCAGTCCGGGTCTCGCCGGTCAGGCGGTGACCGCGACCTCGCTGGCCGGCCTGGTCGGCGCGTTGTTCACGCCGAGGCTGACACGCAGCTTCAACCGAAAGCCGGTGCTGCTGAGCTTTTCGATCCTGCTGGTCATCTCCAACCTGCTGGTGGCGCTGGCGCCGAACATCACGTTCCTGCTCGCCGCGCGGATCGTGCTTGGCCTCGCCATTGGCGGCTTTTGGGCGATGGCGGCAGCGACGACGATCAGGCTGGTGCCGCCCTCGCTGGTTGCGCGGGCCTTGTCGATCGTGATGAGCGGCATCCCCGCCGCGATGATCATCGCCGTTCCGCTTGGCAGCTATCTCGGCGAGGTGGCGAGCTGGCGCATCGTGTTCCTGCTCGCAACTGCATTGGGCGCAGCCGTGTTCGTCATCCAGGCGCTGGCCTTGCCGCGCTTGGCCCCGAGAGGCGAAGCCGGGCTCGACACCCTGATCGACATCCTGACACGGCCGGGTATCGGCGCCGGCATATTGGCGGCAACGTTGGTCTTCACCGGACACTTCGGCTATTTCGGTTATATCCGCCCGTTCCTTGAAAGCGTGACCGGGCTTGGCGCTGCCGGCGTCGCAGCCACGTTGCTCGCCTTCGGCGTCGCCAACTATATCGGCTCCTTCGTCAGCGGGCTGATGGCCGAGCGCAAGCTCAAGTTCACGCTGATCGCGATGCCGCTGGCGATCAGCGTGCTCGGTCTGTTGCTCTCGGTCTATGGCAAGGACCTCGTTCCCGCGCTGGCGCTGGTCGCACTCTGGGGATTCGCCTTCAGCGGCGTGCCGGTGGCGACGACGACCTGGATCACCCGCATGGTGCCCGACGAGACCGAAAGCGGCACCGGACTGACGGTGGCCTCGATCTTCCTCGGCATCACCATGGGCGCGGCGGGTGGCGGGCTTGTGCTCGATATGATGGGCGCGGCGGCCGTGTTCGTGGCGGGCGCAATTCCCCTGGTGCTCGCTGCATTGCTGATCGCCACCAAGGTACGGACCAGGGCGCCCTGACCGCGCCCTTCAGCGCGGCTGCCCGAGCCGCGCTTGGGAAAAGGGGGCCTTCTCAGAGCCGTGGCTTTAGGGCTAAAAGGGCCGTGAACGCGGCCCTTTGGCGCGTTTTTTTGCTGATTTCTTGCGAAAGCAGCCCCTAAGCGCCCCATTTCTTTGAGAAAGCCCATCATGACTCGTGTCGATGCCCATGGATTGAAGATCGCCCCTGTCCTGTTTGATTTCATCGCCAAGGAGGCGACACCGAAAACCGGGATCGCGCCGGACGCGTTCTGGGCAGGACTCGCCGCCATCATCCAGAAGCTCGGCCCGAAGAATCGCGAACTGCTCGCGGTCCGCGACGCGCTGCAGGCCAAGATCGACGACTGGCATCGCGCCAACAAGGGCAAGGCGTTCGACATCAACGCGTACACCGCGTTCCTCAAGGACATCGGCTATCTGCTGCCGGAGCCCGCGACCCACAAGGTCGAGACCGCCAACGTCGACGAGGAGATCGGCAAGATCTGCGGCCCGCAGCTGGTGGTGCCGCTGACCAACGCCCGCTACGCGCTGAACGCCGCCAACGCGCGCTGGGGCTCGCTGTACGACGCCTTCTACGGCACCGACGCGATCCCGCATGATCCGAGCGAGGCTGGCCGTGGTTACAACAAGGCCCGCGGAGACAAGGTGATCGCGAAGGCCAAGGCGTTCCTCGATGCCGCCGTGCCGCTGGCGACCGGAAGCCACACCGACGTGACGTCCTATGCCGTGATCGCCGGGCAGCTCTCGGTCAAGCTGAAGAGCGGCAATTCGACCGCGCTGAAGAACGGCGCGCAGTTCGCCGGCTATCTCGGCGATGCCGCCCAGCCCACCGCGATCCTGCTCGTCAACAACGGCATGCATGTCGAGGTCAAGATCGACCGCAGCAACGTCATCGGCAAGGACGATCCGGCCGGCGTCGCCGACATGATCCTGGAATCGGCGGTCTCCACCATTCTCGACATGGAAGACTCGGTCGCCGCAGTCGACGCCGAGGACAAGGTGCTGGTCTATCGCAACACGCTCGGCCTGATGAACGGCACGCTGTCGGCCGATTTCGACAAGGGCGGCAAGACGCTGACGCGCTCGCTCAATGCCGACCGCGTCTACAAGAAGCCCGACGGCAGCGAGCTGAAACTGCACGGCCGCAGCCTGCTGCTGATGCGCAATGTCGGCCACCACATGTTCACCGACGCGGTGCTCGACGCCAAGGGCGAGGAAATCCCGGAGGGCTTGCTGGACGCCGCGGTTGCCGGCCTGCTCGCGATCCACGACCTCAAGGGCAATTCCAAGGTCAAGAACAGCCGCACCGGCTCGGCCTATATCGTCAAGCCGAAGATGCACGGCCCCGACGAGGTGACGCTAACCTGCGACCTGTTCGCCGAGGTCGAGAAGATGCTCTCGCTGCCGGAAAACACGCTGAAGGTCGGCATCATGGACGAGGAGCGCCGCACCACGGTCAACCTCAAGGCCTGCATCCAGCGCGCCTCCAAGCGCATCATGTTCATCAACACCGGCTTCCTCGACCGCACTGGCGACGAGATCCACACCTCGATGGAAGCGGGTCCGATGATCCGCAAGAACGACATGAAGGCGCAGCCGTGGATCAAGGCCTATGAGGACTGGAACGTCGACAACGGCCTGATCGACGGCCTGCCCGGCCATGCCCAGATCGGTAAGGGCATGTGGGCCGCGCCCGACAAGATGGCGGACATGCTGGCGCAGAAGATCGGCCACCCGCAGGCCGGCGCCACCACCGCCTGGGTGCCGTCGCCGACCGCGGCCACGCTGCACGCCCTGCACTACCACCAGGTCAA